>NZ_LMFX01000002.1:0-149399 GCF_001426985.1 Caulobacter sp. Root1472
TCAAGCCGTGGACCGACGCCTACAACCTTGCCCGCCCACACGCCGGCATCAAAGGTCTCACACCCTGGCAGCGTGTGAACAACCTTCTTGGAAACGACAGCTAAACCCCCACCGACCAGCAGAACAGCTCGCCATCCTCCTCGTCCGTTCGCTCGCCGGTGCGTTCGAAGCCGTTGGCCTCCAGCACCCGCTGCGAGGGGCCGTTGTGGATCGAGGTCTCGGCGGTGACGGTCTTGACGCGGTGGTCGCCCCGCGCCCAGGCCAGCAGGTCGGCCACCGCCCGCCGGGCGATCCCGCGCTGGCGGCGCGAGGCGGCGACGCCGTAGCCGATCATCACCGTATCGCCGACATAGGGCGTGCGGACCAGCGAGGTCAGGCCCACCACCTCGCCGTCCTCGACGATCATCCAGGCGTTGGGGTGGAAGCTCTCGCCGACCTGGGCGGACAGGCCACGCAGCATGGCCAGCACCTCCGGCGCCTCGACCCCGCCCTCGGCGACGGCCAGACCCTCAGGGGACTCTCCAGCCAGCAGGGCGGCGAAATGGGCGTCAGTGGCTTCGATCAGCATGGGCGGGTTTCTAGAGGCCGGAGCGTCGGGCCGCAACGCCGGGTTGCTCGCGGGGCAGCTTCGGTCCAGGCTGACGCCGCTCCACATGAGGTCCACATGGCCAGGTTCGACATCAGGCGTATGTTCCACTCCGGCCCCGCCGTTCTGGCGATCGCCGGGGCGGGCCTCCTGGCCGCCTGCGGGCCGGGCTCCAGCTCGACCAGCGTCGTCCTGACCGGCCCGCCCGACAAGGTCGAGGCGCTGATCGCCCAGTACAGGCTGCATGACTCGCCGGTTCAGGCGCACCTCGAGAAGCTGGCCGACGGCCGCGAGCGCGCCGCCTTCACCAAGCCGGGGGGCCTGCCGGCCGGCGAACTGGTCGGCCTGGGCAAGGCCGCCGCCAAGGCCGGGGTGGCTTTCGAGTTCTCCAGCGGCGCCAAATGGGGCGGCGCATCGGCCGACGCCTCGATGAAGACCACCCCCGCGCCCGGCCCCGCGCCCAAACCCGCGTCGAGCGGGGTCTAGGACCTCGGCTTGGCGATCTTGACGCCCGAGGCCAGCAGCTGCGGCTTGATGTTCAGGGCGTAGTCCTCGTCGAACCGGGCCTGGGCGTCGGCCTTGACGGCGGCGATCACCCGGTCGCGCGCCTCGCGGGCGGGTGGGAAGTTGAGGTCGCAGGCGCTGGCGGCCGGGTCCTGGCCCTGGTCGGCCGCGCCGGTCTCGCCCGTGGGCAGCTCCTCCGACACCGGATCGGTGCAGCCGAGCAGGCCGGTCATCGACGAAAAGCAGATCGACCGCTGCAGATAGGCCCGCAGCCGCCAGCCGCACTGCGCCGCCCGCTGGTCCTCGCCGTCGGGAACCTTGCGGTCGACGTCGTAGCGCAGGAACACCTGGTGGCGGACCATGGCGCTTTCCGCCCGCCGGGCCTTGGTCAGGACCAGCCGCAGGTCGCTGGCGACGACCGTCATGGTGGCGCTGGCGCCCTTGACGGTGCTGGGGGCGGGCGCCACGTGGGGCGAAGACATGGGCGGCGTCGAGGCGGGCGGCGGTCCGGCTTGCATGACGATGTCCCCCTTGGTCGTGAACAACCTTAGGGCGGCGTGGCGGCGGCGGTCAAATGGGCGAAGCTTACCGCCCCATCCCGCGTCGCAGAGCGCCGCGCATGAAGTCCTGGGGGGGATCGGCCTCGGCGATGATCGAGTCGCGGATGGCGCGGGGTTCGCCGAACAGGTGCCCCTGGGCGTAGCCGATGTCGAGCTCCAGCACGTCGACCACCTGGCGCTCGTGCTCGACCTTCTCGGCGATCACCTCGATGCCGTAGCGGCGGGTCAGGCCAGCGAAGTCCTCGGCGTTCAGGTCGGGCAGCGAGGCGATGACCAGCTTGCCGTCCTGCTCTTCCAGCTGGTCCAGCATCATCTGGGCGCCGACCTTCAGGAACTTGACGTCGGCCCGGGCCAGGTCCTGGAAGTCGAGGTCCAGGTCGGTGACCTTGTCCAGGCTGAAGCGGAAGCCCAGGCTGGCCAGCCGCGCCATGTGGCGGGCCTCGACCGGACCGCGGTCGTTGAAGGCGGCCTGGCCCAGCTCGAAGATCAGGGCCCCGTGCAGGTCCTTGTTGACCTGCAGGAACTCCAGGAACTGGGCGAAGAACGCCTCGTCCGACAGGCTGGCCAGCGAGATGTTGCAGAAGATCCCGACCTTGCGGTCCTGCTTGGCCAGGCGGCGGACGATCTGCACGCAGCGGAACAGCAGCAGGTTGTCGATCGCGGCGGTCAGCCCCTCGGGCTCGGCCACGGCCAGGTACTCGGCCGGCATCATGATCCGGCCGGTGTCGTCGCGCAGGCGCGAGAAGCTCTCGTAGAACACGGTCCGGCGCTGGGGCAGGCTGACCACCGGCTGCAGATAGAGGTCGACCCGGTTCTCGGCCAGGGCGTCCTGCACCACCTCGATCAGGGCGTTGGACTGGGGCGAGCGGCCGCGCGGCTCGGCGCGGGCCACCTCGACCTGGTAGCTCAGCTGGTGCTCCAGGCGCTGGCTCATGCGCACGACCAGGTCTTCCAGCTGATGGACCTCGCTGGTCAGCTCGGCCGAGCGGCGCTGGGCGTCGTCGGCGACGGTCTCCAGCAGGCCGCTGATGCGGGCGTCGACCTTCTCGACCTGCTCCAGCAGGATGCCGTGGGCCTCGCGGATGGTCTCGATATCGACGCGCAGGGCCGCGCCCTGCAGGACATTGGCGATCACGCCGTGGATGGCGAAGCACAGGCCCATGGCGCCGATGAAGGCGGCCAGGCCGACGGCCGGCGCGGCTCCCATCCGCCACAGGGCGAGGGAGACCACCAAGGCCAGACAGAGATAGGCGCCGGTCAGCAGCGCCAGCATCAGCCTTCGCATTCGAGTTCCCTACGAATCGTCAAGCTCAGTATGCGAGTCGCGCTGGCCGTGAGTCGAACAGATTAACGACTCTGAGCCATTACGCCGCGCCTTAACCACAAATCAGCTCTTCGTGAACGCGCGGAAAAGGTTAACGGCGCCAGCCCGTACAAACCGTGGGAAACAACGGTCGACCATCCCCGTTTGCCCCTCCCCTCCGCCTCTGCTATCCCCCGCCCATGCCTTTCGTTCGGAAAACCCCGCGAATTAACCGCCCGGCGTGACGCCGCCGGACGACTGCTCCAGCGCGCGCCGGGACGACGACCCCGCAACCCTTTTCCGAACCCCCTACGCTGGATAGCTCTCCCATGGCCGACGACGCCACGACGACCGCCCGCGACTACCGCGAAACCGTCTTCCTTCCCGACACCCCGTTCCCGATGCGCGGCGGCCTGCCCAAGAAGGAGCCCGAGATCCTGGAGGGCTGGGCGGCCCTGTCGGACAAGGGCCTGTACGGCGCCGTGCGCGCCGCCCGCCAGGCCGCGAACGCCCCGCTGTTCGTGCTGCACGACGGCCCGCCCTACGCCAACGGCGCCATCCACATCGGCCACGCCCTGAACAAGACGCTGAAGGACTTCGTGGTCCGCAGCCGTTTCGCCCTGGGCTACGACGTCGACTACGTGCCCGGCTGGGACTGTCACGGCCTGCCGATCGAGTGGAAGATCGAGGAGGAGTTCCGCGCCAAGGGCCGCCGCAAGGACGAGGTGCCGGCCGCCGAGTTCCGCAAGCGCTGCCGCGAATACGCCGCCGGCTGGATCGAGGCCCAAAAGGTCGAGTTCCAGCGCCTGGGCGTGCTGGGCGACTGGTGGAACCGCTACGCCACCATGGACTACGCCAGCGAAGCCACCATCGTCGCCGAGTTCCACAAGTTCGCCACCAGCGGCCAGCTCTATCGGGGCTCCAAACCGGTGATGTGGAGCCCGGTCGAGCGCACGGCCCTGGCCGACGCGGAGATCGAGTACCACGACCACACGAGCCCGACGGTGTGGGTGAAGTATCCCACTCTGCACATCGCTCCGCATGATCAACGTAGCTATCCACTGGACGCCAAGATCGTCATCTGGACTACGACGCCTTGGACAATCCCCGCGAGCCGAGCGATCTCCTTCAATCCCGCGATCTCCTACGGGACCTACGTCGTGCGGTCGTTGGAAGAGGGTCTCGAGTTCGAGCCATGGGCTCATGTCGGCGAAAAGTTGATCGTCGCCGACAAGCTGGCCGAGCAAGTTCGTGTAGCCGCCAAAATCGGCACTTGGGAGCGGGTGGAAGCAGCCGACCCAAGCATCGTCACGGCCAAACATCCGCTGTGGGATCTGGACGACGGCTACAAGATCCCAATCCCTCTGCTGGCCGGCGATCACGTGACAGACGATGCCGGTACCGGCTTCGTCCATACCGCGCCCGGTCATGGTCAAGACGACTACGCTGTATGGGTCGAAAAGCGACTCGGCTTCGCTGCTCTCAACAGCAAACTCCCGGCGTCGATCCAGCAAAGGATCGATGACTCCATCCCCGACACCGTCGATCCCGACGGCACCTATTTCCCGCACGTGCCGCTGTTCGCCGGCCTGAAGGTCATCGAGACCGAGGGCAAGAAGGCCGGCAAGTTCGGCCCGGCCAACGGCGCGGTGATGGACAAGCTGATCGAGGCCGGGAACCTGCTGGCCCGCGGCCGCGTCGAGCACAGCTACCCGCACAGCTGGCGCTCCAAGGCCCCGGTGATCTTCCGCAACACCCCGCAGTGGTTCATCCGCATGGACCAGGCCGTGCCGTCGCTGGGCGGCAAGACCCTGCGCGAGACGGCCGTCCAGGCCATCGCTGACACCGCCTTCCACCCCGACGCCGGCCGCAACCGCATCGGCTCGATGGTCGAGACGCGGCCCGACTGGCTGATCAGCCGCCAGCGCGCCTGGGGCACGCCGCTCGCCATGTTCGTCGACAAGGAGACGGGCGTCCCGCTGATGGACGAGGCGGTCAACCGCCGTATCCTCGACGCCATCCAGGATGGCGGCAGCGACGCCTGGTTCGAACTGCCGGACAGCCACTTCCTCGGCGACCGCGACCCAGCCCAGTACGAGAAGGTCGTCGACATCCTCGACGTCTGGTTCGACAGCGGCTCGACCCACGCCTTCACGCTGGAAGGTCGCAACGACAGCCGCAGCCCGGCCGACCTCTACCTCGAAGGCTCCGACCAGCACCGCGGCTGGTTCCAGTCGTCGCTTCTGGAGAGCTGCGGCACGCGCGGCCGCGCGCCGTACAAGGGCGTCCTGACCCACGGGTTCACCCAGGACGAGAACGGCGAGAAGATGTCCAAGTCCAAGGGCAACACCGTCGAGCCCCAGACCATCACCAAGGAGAGCGGCGCCGAGATCCTGCGGCTGTGGGCGGCGATGGTCGACTATTCGGAGGACCAGCGGATCGGCAAGACCATCCTGGCCACCACCACCGACGCCTATCGCAAGCTGCGCAACACCACCCGCTACCTGCTGGGCGCCCTGGCCGGCTTCGACGAGGCCGAGCGGGTCACCGACTACGCCGACTTTCCGCCGCTGGAAAAGTACATCCTGCACCGGCTGTGGGAGCTCGACGCCCAGGTGAAGGCCGCCTACGAGGCCTATCGCTTCAGCGACGTGATCCGGCCGCTGATCGACTTCTGCCAGGGCGACCTGTCGGCCCTGTTCTTCGACATCCGCAAGGACAGCCTCTATTGCGACGCGCCCACCGCCCTGCGCCGCCGGGCCTACCGCACGGTGCTGGACTACGTGTTCGAGCGCCTGACCGTGTGGCTGTCGCCGCTAACCAGCTTCACGATGGAAGAGGCCTGGACCACGCGCTTCCCCGACGCGGGCAGCAACGTGCTGCGGGTGATGCCGGAGACCCCGGCGACGTGGCGCAACGACGCCGAAGCCGCGCGCTGGGCCAAGGTCGAGACCGTGACCTCGGTGGTGACCGCCGCCCTGGAGGTCGAGCGCCGCGAGAAGCGGATCGGCTCGGCGCTTGAGGCCGCGCCGCTGGTGCACATCGCCGCCCCCGACCTGCTGGCGGCCTTCGACGGCATCGACGCGGCCGAGGTGTTCCGCACCAGCCAGGCGACCCTGGTCGCCGGCCAGGCCTCCGGGGCCTTCGCCGTGGACGAGGTCAAGGGCGTGGCCGTAGAGCCGAAGCTGGCCGAGGGCAGGAAGTGCGCCCGCTCGTGGCGCATCCTGCCGGAGGTGGGCACCGACCCGCGCTATCCGGAACTCAGCCTGCGCGACGCCGAAGCGGTGGCGTGGTGGGATAGCGTGCACGCGGTTTAAGATCACCCTCTCCCAGAGGGAGAGGGAGGGACCCGCGCCGCCAGGCGTGGGAGGGTGAGGGGTTAAGGCGCCAGATGGCGCCCGGCCAACGGCGTAACCCCTCACCTTCCCACCGCTGCGCGGCGGGCCCCTTCCTCTCCCTCTGGGAGAGGATCTAAGGAAAAGTGAAGAATGCTCAAGATCACCCGCCTCGGCTGGACCGCCTATCTGATCGCCGTGATCACCGTCGTGCTGGACCAGGTCAGCAAGGCCTGGATCCTGTCGACGCTGGGAACCGCGCCCGGCGCCAGCCAGCAGGTGGCCGGGCCGTTCTACCTGACCCTGGTGCACAATTTCGGCATGAGCTTCGGCCTGTTCCGCGGCTCGGAGCTCAGCCGCTGGCTGCTGACGATCTTCTCGGCCGTCGTGGTGATCGGCCTGGCGATCTGGGCCCGCAAAGCGACCAAGCCGCTGATGGCGGCCGGCATCGGCCTGATCATCGGCGGGGCGTTCGGCAACAACCTGATCGACCGCATCCGCTACGGCTATGTCGTCGATTTCATCGACGTGTCGCGGATCCACTTCCCCTGGGTGTTCAACGTCGCCGACTCGGGCATCACGGTCGGGGTCTGCCTGCTGCTGCTGGACAGCTTCCTGTCGGAAGAGAAAAAGCTGGCCAATCCCGACGGCCACGGGCTGTAGGACCAGCGGGCGGAGGCGAAAACCTCGTCCTTCGACAGGCTCAGGATGAGGTTTTTCCGGCGTCCGGCCTCAAGAACGGTCCTCATCCTGAGCTTGTCGAAGGATGAGGACCACGCACCGGCCTCGAACGCCGATCTGGCTCTGAGGCGACACAAGCGCCCTAACGTAGCCACGATCTCAAGGAAGATTGGCGCCCGGCCTCGGATGTCGTATCGAGAGCGTCCGAATTTACGGCCCGGGGGGCCGCTGGAGCAGGTTCATGAGTTTCTATCGGGTCGCGACCCTGGGCGCTTTGGCCGTCGTGGCCGCCACGGGCCTGGCCGGCTGCCAGTCCGCGTCGAAGGCGCTGGGCATGAGCAAGGTCGTTCCGGACGAGTTCCGCGTCGTCACCAAGGCCCCGCTGGTGGTGCCGCCCGACTACAGCCTGCGCCCGCCGGCTCCCGGCGAGCCGCGCCCGCAGGAACTGCAGCCTGAAAGCGCCGCGCGCCAGGCCCTGATCGGCCAAAGCAACGCCGCCGGCCGCTCGGACGGCGAGAAGCTGCTGGTCTCCAAGGCCGGCGTCGACAAGGCCGACCCGCTGATCCGCTTCGTCGTCGACGACGAGAACGGCGACCTGGCCCACAAGGACGAGAGCTTCGCCAGCAAGGTGATGTTCTGGAAGAAGGGCGACAAGACCGCCGCCCCGACCGCCGCCGAGACCGGCGCCACCGAATCCGTCACCGTCGACGCGGCCGCCGAGGAGGCCCGCCTGAAGGCCCTGACCGGCAACGGCACGATCATCATCACCCGCGAAAAGCAGGGCAAGATCAAGCTGCCGGGCCTGTAGGGCCTGGGGCGCTGAACTCTGGAAAGAGGCTCGCAAGGAAACTTCCGGGCCTCTTTCTTTGGCCGCAGACCCCCTCCGGCCCTCCGGGCCACCTCGCCCAAAGGGGGAGGATCTGTCGGCGCCCAGATGCCCCCCCTTTGGGGGAGCTGTCGCGAAGCGACTGAGGGGGTCTTTGCCCCCTACTCCGGCGCCGTCACCAAAAATCCCCGCGCCCGCATCTGGTCCAGCACGCCGCCGCGGGCCACCAGACTCCGGATCCCATAGACCGCCACCGCATGGCCGGGCGTGCGCATCGCCGCGCTCAGGGCCTCGACCTCGTCGCGGGTCCCCTGGCGCTCCAGGTCGGCCATGCCCGGCAGGGCCAGCAGGCAGCGCTGGAAGTTGCGCGGACCGGCGATCGCGCCGCGCACGTCGCCCCGCGCCCAGGCCCGGGCGGCCTCGCGCGCGGCCTCGGGTCCGGCGTTGACCTCGTCGAGCACGCCTTCCAGGCACAGCAGACCGGCCTCGCGCGAATGGCCGCGCACCGCCGTCTTGATCAGCGGCATGACCTTGTAGGTGGCGGCCGGCCGGACCTTGACCCGATGCTTGCGGGCCAGGCGCTGGATCGTCCGCTCCGGTTCGTCCGGCTCCAGCCGGACCGTCTTGCGATAGTCGCCGGCCATCATGATCCCCGCCCCCAGCGGGTTCCAGCCGTCATAGGCGTCGACGGGTTTGCGCAGGGTCGCCCGGGCCCGCGCCAGCTTGGGCGCCAGGTCGCCGACGGCGGCGTCCAGCGGCGCGTCGGACCTGAGCCGCTTGCGCAGCGCCAGGGCGGCCGGAACGTCGCCCAGCCCGGCCTTGCCCTCCGGCGGCAGGATCACCGCGAAGGCCCCGTCCAGCCGATGGTCCAGCACGCTGGTGTCCCAGCCCTGGCCGCGCGGCAGGGCCTGCAGCACGCCCAGCATGTAGAGCGTGGTGTCGCCGTCAGCGATTTTCCACCAGGCCGGGCCGGGCAGCCTGGCCGCCACGACCAGGGCCTCGACGACATTGGCCTCGGGGTCGTCCAGGGCCGGCGGCGCGGTCTGGGCGTGGGCCGGCGCGGCGGCGGTGAGGGCGAGGGCCGCCAGCACCCAGGTCCATGATCGCCGCATGTCAGGTCTCCGGGACAAGGCAAACTTCTCGCACTTCTTCTCAGCGGCTGTCCCTCCCCTTCATGGGGAGGGGGGACCAGCGAAGCTGGTGGGTGGGGCGTCGCCGCCGCGTGGGCGCCCTGCACCGATCCCCCACCCGACCTCGCTTCGCGAGGCCACCCTCCCCGCAAGGGGGAGGGAAGCATCTCCTGTTCACGCCCCCGGCGTCTCCACCGTGAAGCCCTTGGCCTTCAGCTGTTCCAGCACCCCGCCCTCGGCCAGCAGGGAGCGCAGCTCGATCACGGCCACCGCCTTGCCGGGGGTCTTCAGCGCCGACGAGATGGCCTTGACCGCGTCCTTCTGGCCGTCGCGCAGCTCGCGGCTGATCGACGGGGTCGAGGCCAGGCAGCGCGAGAAGCCGCGGTCGGCCGAGACCAGGGCCCGCACCTGGCCCTTGGCCCAGCGGTCCGCCACGGCCTTGATCCCGCCGTCGCCGCTGTCGGCCTGGCGCAGGCCCGCGTCCAGGCACAGCTCCTGCAGCGGCTGGGGAGCCGAGGCCAGGCTCTTGATCGCCCCCACCAGGCTGTAGCCGTCCAAGGTCTGGATACGCGGCCGCTTGGCCAGGTCCTTGTCCTTGGCCAGCGCCTTGATCTGGTCGGTGAGGCTGCCTAGGTGGATCGAGAGGTTGCCATCCTGCGAGTTGCCGATCACGAAGCCGGCGAAGGCGGGCTTGATGTCGTCCATCTCGTCGGGCTTCTTCTTGGAGGCCTTCAGCCGCGCCTCCAGCCGGGCGCGCAGGTCCGGCGGCAGGGTCTCGCGCATGGGCCGGTCCATCAGGAACAGCTTGCGGCCGCCGAGCACCAGGCTGAGCAGCCGGATGACGCTGACCTCGGCCTCCTGGCCCATGATCAGCACGTTGGCGCCGTCCAGCCGGCGGCGCAGCACCGTGTCGTCGAACGTCAGGTCGCTGGGCGTCATGCCCGGCACGCCCAGCACATAGACGGTGGTGTCGGCGTCGCTGACCCGCCACCAGGCCGGGCCGGGCATCGGGGCGTTGACCACCAACTCCTCGACCAGGTTGGCCTCGGGGTCGACCTTGTGCAGGTCGATCGGACCGGAGGCGTCGACCGCCTGCTGGGCCAGGGCCGATGAGGCGGCCAGCAGGCCAAGCAGGGCGACGCAGGCGGCAAGGCGGTGTTTGATCACTATGTACGGTCCTCGAAGGCGGGCGGAATCGATCTAGGATGATCGGTCTTCGCCAGTTGGACCGGGCCAAGCTGGACTGGTCAAATTACGAAGGCGCAATGCGGCGCCGAACGCCCTGGCGCCTGACGAGAGTTCCCGATGCCGATCCGCCGCCTGCCGCCCGAGACCGTCAACCGCATCGCCGCCGGCGAGGTGGTCGAGCGCCCGGCCAGCGCCATCAAGGAACTGGTCGACAACGCCATCGACGCCGGCGCGACGCGGATCGAGGTCGAGGCCCATGGCGGCGGCCTGACCCGCATCCTGGTGGCCGACGACGGCTGCGGCCTGTCCGCCGAGGAGCTGCCTGTCGCCATCGAGCGCCACGCCACCTCCAAGCTGGCCCCCGACGCCGACGGCCTGTGGGACCTGCTGCGCATCCACACCATGGGCTTCCGCGGCGAGGCCCTGCCCTCGATCGGCTCGGTGGCCCGGCTGTCGATCAGCTCGCGGGCCAGGGGCAGCAAGGACGCCTTCTCGATCCTGGTCGAGGGCGGCGCGGTCGGCGAGGTGGCCCCCGCCGCCTTCGCCGGCGACCACGGGGCGCGGATCGAGGTGCGCGACCTGTTCTACGCCACCCCCGCCCGGCTGAAGTTCATGAAGTCGGAACGCGCCGAGGCCCTGGCGATCACCGAGGAGATCAAGCGCCAGGCCATGGCCAACGAGGGCGTCGGCTTTTCCCTGGACATCGACGGCCGCCGGATCATCCGTCTGCCGCCCGAGCATCCGGGCCCGCAAGGCCGCCTGGCCCGGCTGTCGGCCGTGCTGGGCCGCGACTTCCAGGACAACGCCATCGAGATCGACCAGACCCGCGACGGCGTGCGGCTGACGGGCTTCGCCGGCCTGCCCACCTACAACCGCGGCAACGCCGCCCACCAGTACCTGTTCGTCAACGGCCGCCCGGTGCGCGACCGGCTGCTGCAGGGGGCCCTGCGCGCGGCCTATGCCGACTTTCTGGCGCGGGACCGCCACCCGACGGCGGCCCTCTATATCAGCCTCGACACCGCCGAGGTCGACGTCAACGTCCACCCGGCCAAGGCCGAGGTGCGGTTCAGAGACCCGGCCCTGGTGCGCGGCCTGATCGTCGGGGCCCTGCGCCACGCCCTGGCGGCGGCCGGCCACCGGGCCTCGACCACCACGGCGGCCAGCGCCCTGGACGCCATCCGGGCGCAGAGCCTGGCCGCGTCGGGCGGCTATTCCAACTATCAACCGGGCCCCTCCCCCGCCGGCTTCTCGGCCTGGCAGGCGGGCGGCTGGACGCGGCCGGCGCCCCAGGTGCTGCCGGGCCTGTCGGACGTCTCGGCCCGCTACGAGGCGGCGCCGGAGGAGGCCTACGCCACCCGCGCCGAGGCGTTCGGCGGGGGCGGCGGCGGCGTGGCCGAGGCGGTGCGCGAGGCGGCGTTCGGCGACTACGACGCCCCGCCCAATGTCGCCTACCCGGGCGGCGGCGGCCTGGGCGAAGGCCCCGGCCCGGCGTTCGACCCGGTCGACTTCCCGCTGGGCGCGGCCCGGGCCCAGGTGCACGAGACCTATATCGTCGCCCAGACCCGCGACGGCGTGGTCATCGTCGACCAGCACGCCGCCCACGAGCGCCTGGTCTACGAGCGGATGAAGGGCGAGATGGCGGCCGGCGGCGTCGCCCGCCAGGCCCTGCTGCTGCCCGAGGTGGTCGAGCTGGACCCCGCCGAGGCCGAACGCGTCGTCGCCCGCTCGGAAGAACTGGCGGCCCTGGGCCTGGTCGTCGAGAGCTTCGGCCCCGGCGCGGTGCTGGTCCGCGAGACCCCGGCCCTGCTGGGCAAGACCGACGCCGCCGGCCTGGTCCGCGACATCGCCGACGACCTGGCCGAGAACGGCGCGGCCCTGGCCCTGAAGGAGCGCCTGGAGGAGGTCTGCTCCACCATGGCCTGCCACGGCAGCGTCCGGGCGGGGCGGCGGCTCAATGGCGCGGAGATGAACGCCCTGCTGCGCGAGATGGAGGCGACGCCGCACTCGGGCCAGTGCAACCACGGGCGGCCGACCTATGTGGAGCTGAAGCTGGCGGATATTGAGCGGTTGTTTGGGCGGCGGTAGGGAAGCCAGATGCCATCCTTCGACTATCTGGAACTGCCCGTTGTCGGAGCGCGGTCCCTGGCTTGGCAGGGCGACGTGCTTGTCGACTGGCTGAATTGCACGAGCATCTACGAGCTGAACGGTAACACCACTTCAGGGGGGATTCATTACGGCTACAGGTTCGACAGTGTAGTCCAATCTCCATCCGGTGATTACACGGTGCTCTATGAGCGGCGCGGCACGAAGGGTGTCGTGCTTCGCGGCCAGGAGGTCCTCAGGGAAATCGACCGCAGCTATTATCAGGCCGATCTCTACGACTATCCGATCGCACTCTTTGATTTGCCGGACGGACGCGCAGCCGTGGTGCACTGCCCCGCCCGTTACAATCAACTGGAAATCGATCTTCTGGAAACTGGACAACGGCTGACCGCTCGCACAGAGGGCCAGGTCAAGCCGGTGGATGTCTTCCACTCGGGTCTCGCGGTCGGTGGCGCTGGCGCCGGCGCTGGCGCTGGCGCGTGGCTTATGAGCGCGGGCTGGATTTGGCACCCATGTTATGAGGTGACCTTCTATTCGCTTGAGGACGCCCTTCGTGAACCCGCAAGCCTCGACCAGGACAGCGGGGCCATAACCAACGTCGCGGAAATCGCTTCCGCCGTCTTTCTGGACGCCGATCGCGTGGCCGTGGCTTCCGATCCCGACGCTGAGGACCTCGTCGATCCCGACTACCCAGATGCTCGGCTGCGTCCCGGCATGATCGGCGTCTACAGGCCGAGCCTCGAAGATTGGGAGACTCTCGCCGCCATCACTGAACCAATGGGTCGACTTCTGGCGGTGGACGCCCAGCATGTCTTGTCCCTTTTCACGCACCCCAAGTTGGTCCACCTACCGACCGGGCGGATCGTGGAGCGATGGCCCCAGATCTCGAGCGGAAACTGGACGGGTTGCATCTCCCAACCCGCCGAGAGTGAACCGCCGATCGCATGGGATCCGAGAGAAAGGCGGCTGGCCGTCGCCTCGTCGGAAAAGATTCAGATTCTCAGCTTGTCAGACCGTCCATCCGCCCCGCCGGATGCAGCCACGCCTTAAAGCCTTGGTGGATGGGAGCTCTGGGGACTGACCGAGTCAAGGACCGCCTCCGGCGGCCGCGTCGCGGCGGCGCGGCGCGCCGTCCTTGACTCGGTCAGTCCCCAGAGCATGCTGGCAGCCAAGGTTTCAAGGCGCGGCCTCGCCGCTGCGGGCGGGGGTCGGGAGGGGCCGCCCTTCCTGAACCCTCTCTCATGGGAGAGGGAGGGGCCCGCCGCGAAGCGGTGGGAGGGTGAGAGGTTTCACCCCGTCCGGCTTCACACCGACGCCCCCCAAAGGCCGTCATCCTCGGACTTGTTCCGAGGACCCCTGCCTCCGCCGCCAAGAAGGACGATCCGTGAAGCGGCGAGCTCGCGGCCTCGTGGCGCCGACAGTTCGGCTGAACGAGGGGTCCTCGGAACAAGTCCGAGGATGACGGGGTATGGGGACGCAGCGCCGTCTTCACGCTCTCCCGGAGGAAAGAAGGCTTTGGAGACTTATGCTCGGCGGATAGCGACGAAGGCCCAGCGATTTCAACGCCCTGAACTTTTTCGACCCAAATTGATCCCCACCCCTCCAGACCGGCCGTATCCTGACCTCACCTCGTCGCAGGGAAAGGGCGCATGGCCAGCGACCGATGCGGCGGCGGGGGGCGATCGAGCGGGAAGCTCTGTCGGCGGTGTTGTCCGCGTGCGTATGGACAGCATCAAACCTCGCGTCTCTGGAGCCGGTCGGGCCTGGAACACAAAAACGACGTGGCGCGAGGGCTGGCGGAGCAACAGGCGGGCGGTGACGCGCTCGCGGTCCGGGACAGCGCCGCGGGCTTCCGGATAACGACCGCGCGGAGCGATCGGGCTTCGTCGAAAACGGTATTCATTTTCAAACTCCGGACGATGTCCGGCGCTCCGCGACCCTTTCCGATAGCTCAGCGGCCAGCCGCGTGAGAGAGCGACGCCGCGCCCCTGCCCGTGGGATAGCAGCGTTACCCCCCGGAACAGTCACGCTTGGCCGCCGCCGGAAACTGCGCCGCACACCTCCACGTTGATGCCGGAACACCCCCCAACCGGAGGCCTCCCCATGCAACTCCATCGCGGCCGCCTGATCGACCACGTCCACCTGCGCACCCAGGACCTGCCGGCCATGAAGCGGTTCTACAAGGCCGTGCTCGAGGCGGTGGGCGTGCCGATCGTCGAGGGCGAGATCCCCGGGGCCGGCGACCATTTCTACGCCGACGAGCTGTGGATCGACGTCGGCGAGCCGGCCAGCCACGTGCACCTGGCCTTCCAGGCCCCGGACCAGGCGACCGTCCAGCGCTTCCACGCCGCCGCCCTGGCCAATGGCGGGCGCGACAACGGCGGGCCCGGCGAGCGGCCCTACCACCCTGGCTACTACGCCGCCTTCGCCTATGACCCGGACGGCAACAACATCGAGGCGGTCTATCACGGCCCGGCGGACCGCTCGGCCGACAGCGTGGTGATCACCTTCGAAGCGCCGAAGGAGGGCTAGCGCCATGTTCATCGTGCTGGGCGCCACCGGCCATGTCGGCCCGGCCGTGGCCGAGACCCTGCTGGCGGCCGGCGAGCCGGTCACCGTCGTGCTCCACCATGAGGACAAGGCCGCCGCCTGGCGGGCCAAGGGCGCGGAAACGGCGGTGGCCGACGTGCTGGATCCGGACGGGCTGCGGGCGGTGCTGCGGCGCGGCCGACGCGCCTTCCTGCTGAACCCGTCCGCCGCCCCGTCGACCGACACCGAGGTCGAGGAGCACCGCACCTTCGCCGGCATCGTCGCGGCGCTGGAGGGCTCGGGCCTGGAGAAGGTGGTGGCCGAGTCGACCTACGGCGCCCAGCCGGGCGAGCGGTGCGGCGACCTCAACATCCTGTACGACTTCGAGCAGGCCCTGGCCGCCCAGCCGATCCCGGTCACCGTGCAGCGGGCGGCCTACTACATGAGCAACTGGGACGCCGCGCTGGACCAGGCCCGGCAGGGCGCGCTGCCGACCATGCTGCCGGCCGAGCTGAAGCTGCCGATGGTGGCCCCGGTCGACCTGGGCCGCGCCGCCGCCGACTTCCTGCGCGAGCCGGTCGGCCAGGAGGGGACCCGCTATGTGGAAGGCCCCGCGCGCTATTCCCCGGCCGACGTGGCCGCCGCCTTCGCCCAGGCGCTGGGACGGCCGGTCGAGCCGAAGGTCACGCCGCGCGACCAGTGGGAGGCGGCCTACCGCGCCCTGGGCTTCTCCGAACCCGCCGCCGCGTCCTACACCCGCATGACCGAGCTCACCGCCGACACGGCGTTCAAGCCCGAGGCCCCGCGCCGGGGGACCGTGACCCTGGAGCAGTACATCGGCGAACTGGTGCGGCGGGGGTGAGGGCGGGGATCGATCGCTGCCCCCCTTCTCACCGTCATCCCGGGCCTTGTGCCCGGGACCCCTGGTTCAGCCGACGGTGCGGAACAAGCGGTTCGCTGGCGAACCGCCCCCACTGCACGGGCGGCGGATAGAGGGGTCCCGGGCACAAGGCCCGGGATGACGGTTGTGGAGAGCGGGGCTAGCGAGGCCCCGCCTCGAACGCCTCGAACTCGCGCTCCAGCCGCCATTGGGCCGCGGCCTTGCGGCTGCCGGCCAGGAAGGCGTCGCAGGCCGGGCCCGGCCTGGCGCAGGCGGCGACCGGCGTGCGCGGCGCGGCCCACAGGCTGGGGCCGGGCAGGAAGGCGTATTCCAGGCTGGCCCGGGCCGCGGCCTTCAGGTCGGCATAGCCCAGGCCCTGCTCGGTCACGGCCCGCAGATACTCGTTGGTCAGGTCTATGCGCGAGACGCCCTCGTCGTCGGTGGACAGCACGAACGGCACCCCGGCCTGACGGTAGAGGGCCAGAGGGTGGTCGCCGCCCTTGACGCCCAGGATGACGTCGTTGCTGGTCAGGTTGACCTCGACGGCGACCTTGTCGCGAGCCATGCGGGCCAGCAGGGCCGGGGCGTCGTCCTCGTAGGCGATGTCGACCCCATGGCCGATGCGGCGGGCCCCGGCTGTCTCGACCGCCTGGCGGATGTGGAAGCGCAGGTCGCGCGGCGGGACCAGGCCCAGGGTCAGCTCGCCGGCGTGCAGCGACAGCTTCACGTCCGGATAGCGGGCGTGCAGGAACTGCAGCATCCGCATGTGCAGGGCGTAGTCGGCCAGGGCGGTGGGGTCGTCCTCGGGGGCGACGATGTTGACCCCGACGAAGCGCGGGTCGGCCTGGGCCAGGGCGAAGGCCGCCGTCAGCTGGGCGAAGACCACGCTGGGCGGCAGGATACGCACGGCGAAGGCCTGGTAGCCCAGCGTCACGGCGCAGGGGCCGGTGCGCGGCTTCTGGGCCAGGCAGCCCTGACGGCGGTCGGCCTCCGCTTCGGCGGCGTCGAACTGCTGGCGGGCCTTGGCGGTCATGGCCGGGATGCCCGGCTCCAGGGCCGCCAGGGCCTTGGCCATGTCGCCGTCCCAGGGCGCGTTGCGGACCGGGGCGACCAGGTCGTACATGGCCGAGGGGTTCACCGAGGTCTCGACATAGGCCACATGGTCGCCGGCCGCGTAGTCGCGCGCCACCGCCAGCAGACCCGACAGGTTGCCGTCGGTCACGGTTCCGAAGCGGGCGAAGGTCGAGAAGAACTGGTCGTGGCCGGACGGCAGGGCCCCGTCGGCGCCGGGGTGGTAGCTTCTCATCGACAAGGCGTTGATCGCCCGGCTGTAGAGCGCCGGATTGGTCTTGCCCAGGTCCTTGGCCGAGACCTTGCCCGGCGCGTCGCACGGGCCTGCGGCGATGGCCGGCAGGGGGCCGGTGGTCACGCAAAGGCCGTCGGCGTCGGCCCAGGCCAGGAAGTCCTCGGCATAGGCCGCGCCCACCAGGTGGTTGTGCAGGTCGCCGCCCTTGGGCATGGCCCGCAGGAACAGCCGCAACTGGGCGCGGTTCCTGGCGACGGCCTCGAAGCGGGCGGCCGTGCGGGCCTCCGGCGACCCGGCGGCCTTCTGGGCGGCCTTCTGGGCGGCTTGGGCCGCCTGAGCCGAGCCCGCCAGCAGCAGGGCGCCCAAGGCCGCGCCCGCCAATCGTTTCGCGCCGATCATCGTCTCCCCCGCCCCTGCTTCCCGCGGATCCAAGGTGCGTTGCGTCGCCCGGCAAATCCAGCCCCCAAACGACGCTCCCGGTACGGAGGGTTTCCGCCTGTTCAGCGCCCCCGCTTCAAGGCCCGGACGATCCTGGCCGATGACGGCCGGCCGGCGGGTCCGGTCTTCGGATTCAGCCCGATCACCAGGACGTCGCCGTCGGCCTTGACCTCGGCCCTGTCGCCCAGGACCAGGACCACCCGCCGCCAACGGGCCAGCAGGTCGCGCCGGCCCGAACGGTCGAGGTCCTCGAAGGCCTCGGCGACGACGGCGGCCGCGTCGGCGATCGGCGCCGCCGTCTCGGCCGTGATCTCGTCCTCCGAGGTGACGGCCAGTGGGTGCTGGGCGGCGCGGGTGGCCCGGTGGCCCGAGGCCACCACGGCCCGCAGCAGCGCCACCAACGACAGCGGGCGGCGGGTCGACAACGGCTCGCCGGGGCCGACCAGCGTCACGGCCTGGCCGTTCGGCGTCCGCCGCGTGAACAGGGTCAGGCCGCCCAGCTTGCTGGCGCGCAGCACGGTTTCGCCGACGTCGTTCTTGAACACCGTGTCGCCCCGCGGCGCGGGATGGCCCTCCAGCGCCCAGACCTCGTCGCGGTTCTGGAACTTCAGCAGGGCCTTGGGACCGGTGCGGTCCAGGACGAAGATGTCGCCGCTTTCGGTACGGAAGCGTCCGCTGGGCGCGAACACGGGCCGGGCCCGCAGGCCGACCCGGGCCTCCAGGCGCTGCTTCAGGGTGTCGGCCCTGGCGTTCTCCGCCGGCGGTCCGGCCGCCAGCAGCATCATCGAGGCCAGGATCCACCCTGTCCGGCGGCGGGTCGGTCGCCTGGAAGTGATGGAAGGGCGGTGCAACGCGTGATCCCGTCGGGCCCACGGCGCCGCCGCCGACCACTGCTCCGAACAGCCCGGAGCGTCACGAGATCGCCCGCCAACCTCGAGGCGGGAAGCTTGACGGTTATCGCGGCGAAAGAATGACCATGGCCCCTCGCACAGCGCCGTCGATCAGGCCACGGACGAGACGGATCCGGCCTCGGGCGTCACCGACCAGTCGTGCAGCGGCAGGTTCAGCCACGGCAGCGGGCTGGCGCCGATCGGCTGCTCCAGCAGGTCGGTCACCGCCTCGCCGGTCATGAACGGCAGGCCCAACTCGATGCAATGGTTCAGCTCGCGACGGGTGCGAACGTCGGCGACGCCCTGCCAGACCTGCTTGCGGCGATAGGCGGGTCCCTCCCGCACGAACCGGCTGACCGCCGCCAGCCGGGTGGGCTCGTCGCCCGGCGGCAGGGTCAGGGTGACGCTGCTGGCCAGGCCCGGCGGCAACTCGTCGATCTGGAAGGCCGGATCGGTGACCCGCAGGTCGACCCGGCCAAAGAACGGCTCCAGGAACCGCTTGATCTGCGACAGGGCCGAGAAGGAGGGGGCGCGGGGCGTATCGTAGACGCCGACCGCCAGGCGCAGCCGCGATCCGCGCGGCAGCGCTTCAAGGTGCGGCAGCAGCTCGGCGCGGGCCCGCGGCTTGACCAGGGTCGAGAAGCTGATCGGGAAGAACATCACCCCCACAGGCACCGCGGCCAGGGCCGCGGCGGCGCCGCCCAGGATCAGGATGTCCTCCTCGGGGCGGTTGATCTCGACATGCGGCGGCGTGAGGCCAAAGGCGGAGGCCACCTGGGCCTGGCGCCAGACCGCGACGCTGCCGATGAAGGTCTGGCGGGGGCCGTGATAGACGCCGCGATAGCCGACGCGGGCCGGGGGACCGGCGAGTTCGGCGTCGTCCTCCGCCGCCAGCGCCGCCAGTTCCTCCATGGTCGGCGCGCCGCAGACCGGCCCGCCCTTGGGCACCACCGAGCTGACTTCGGTCGGGGTGATCCGGCAGACGCGTCCGGCGAACGGACTTTCGCCCTCGCCGTCCAGCAAGGCCTTCAACTGCGCGCCGTTGATGCCGGCGAAGCGCATGACGTCGGTCTGGTCCCCCTCGAACATCAGCAGGGCGATGTCGCCGTCGCCCTTGTCGCCGAACAGCTTGAACTGTAGGTCGCGGGCCAGGGCCTGCAACTCGCGGGCGTCCAGCGCGGTGGCGCGCGGGTCGGCCAGGACAAACGAGAACGGCGCGACCAGGCCGTAACGGCGTGGCCACAGCCAGGTCGTCTCCAGATAGGCGCCCGCCACCTTGCCGACCAAGCCGGCCATGGTGTCGTTGTCGGCGAACCGCAGTTCGTCGCCCACGAAGACCTTCAAGCACGCGATTGCAGTCATGCCGCTACCCTACGCGCGGAAGGTTAGCGGAATCGACTCAAACGCGAGAAATTTTCCGCGACCCACTGTCGCGGCGCCGTCGGCGTCAGGCGACTTTCAGCGGCAGGCCCAGGGCCGGAGCTGCGCCGATCGGGCTGGCCATCAGGTCGCTGATCGCCGGGCCGCAGACGAAGCGCAGGCCGGCGGCGCGGCAGGCTTCCAGCTCCCGGAGGTCGCGCAGACCGGCCACGCCCTGCCGGACCCCCTTGGCGCGATAGGCCCCTTGGGCGGCCGCAAACTGGCCGATCGCCTCGACCCGGGCCCGCAGGTCGTCCTCGGGCAAGGACAGGGTGATGCTGGTGGCCAGATCGCCCGGCAAGGTGGCGACCGGGAAGTTCGGCTCGGTGATGTTCAGGTCGATGAAGGCGAAGTGCGGCTGCAGGAATGTCCGGATCTGACCCAGCAGGCCCAGCGAAGGCTCCCGCGGCGTATCGTAGACCGTGGCCCCCAGTCGGGTCTGCATGTCCAGCGGATAGCGCGACAGGCGGCGCTTGTAGGCTTCCTGCGAGGCCGGGTTGGTCAGGTTCCAGAAGCTGAACGGCACGAACAGCATGCCCACGTCGCCCGCCCCCTTCTGGAAGGCGGGATGGGCGAACGCCGCCTGGGCGTCGTTCAGGCAGGTCAGGTCGCGGGTCAGCAGGGCGGCGTCCTCGCTGGGACGCGGGGCGGCCAGGTCGGCCCGCAGGCCGATCGCCGCGCCGACGAAGGATTCCGACGGCGGATGGTAGAGGCCCCACCAGCCGGTGGCGGGCGGAGGCGGCGGCTTGGGCTTGTCGGCGACCGGCGCGGGCCGAGGGGCGGCGGGCCGGCTCGCCGCGGCCGAGACGGTTGGACGGGCGGCCAGGCCCGGAGCCTTGGCCTGGGCCTGGGCGGCGGGCTCTGGCGCCGGCTCGGCGGGCGCCGTCTGGCTCAGGGCGTTGCGCAGCACTTCGTCGACCACGGCCTCGCTGGGCGCGCTGGGCACGGCCCGGATTGCCGCGGCGGTAATCACCTGCACATGGCCGGGCGGACCGGCATAGCCGCGGCCGGCGATCAGGCTGGCCAGCGACGCCTGGGACAGGCTGGCGAACTGCAGGACCGCGGTCTCGTCGCCCTCGAAGGTCAGCAGGCAGACCTGGCCGGCCTCACGTCCCGGGAACAGGCCCGCTTCCAACTCGACCGCCAGGGTCTGCATCTCGACGGGATCGAGGCGTTCGGCCTTGGTGTCGGCCAGGACGAAGGCCAGGGACGCGACGGCGCCGTAGCGGCGCGGGGCCTTCCAGCGATGCTTGAGATACAGGTCCGCGGCGGCTTGCACCTGGGCGGCCGGGAGGCTCCGTCCCGCCTCGGCGGTCCCGGCGAACAGAATTCTCAAGCACGCAATAGCCGTCATGGGGTCGGAAACTACGTGCGAAAGCTTGGCGAAAGCTTTACGAAGACATAGCTAACGCGATCTTTACCTCGAAGATCGGCATTCTTCGCAAAACTGTGACAATTGGCGGCGACCCAGGAGCGGCATTCTTGCTCCTTTGGGACGCCTCCCTGTTCACGGACCTAGGGCGCGTTAGCCGGCGAACCGCGCACACTTTCGCCCAACGCGCTCTAGGCGAAGGTTTCCTGCAGCCGGAAGTCCAGCCGCTGGCGCACGCCCGGCCAGTCGGCGTCGGTGATCGAGAACACGGCGGTGTCGCGCACGTGGCCGGTCCAGGTGATCTTGTGGTTGCGCAGCACGCCGTCCTTGTCGGCGCCCAGCTTCTCGACGGCGGCCTGGCTGCGGGCGTTGCGGACGTCGACCATGAACTCCACCCGGATCGCCCCGGAGTCGAAGGCGTGCTTGAGCAGCAGCAGCTTGGACTCCGGATTGACCGGGCCCGAACGAGCGTCGGGATGCAGGAAGGTCGAGCCGACCTCCAGGCCGCGATGCAGCTTGCGGATGTTCAGGTAGCTGGACGTGCCGACCACCTTGCCATCCTTCAGCCGGCGGATGGCGAAGCCGATCCGCTCGCCGCGCTCGGTTTCGCCCTTCAGCGCGCCCCACCAGTCGGCGAAGCCCTCGCCGCAGCCGTTGGTCGACATGATCTCCCAGCTCTCGGGATCGCAGTCGATCGCGCCCTTCAACTCGGCGCGCAGCTCTGGCGTGATCGGTTCCAGCCGCACGTGGCGGCCTTCGAGGGGGCGAATCTGGATGTTCATGGGCGGCAGGATGCCCTCGCCCGCCGGCCTCGCGCAAGATCGCGCGGCGATCCGGCGCCTCGGTCGTTCATCCCGCTCACCCTGCTGACATATCCTGACACGATGTTGTCGCAAGTTCCGGGCGGCGGTCGCGCGCACGACCGTCTAACGAGATCGCCGGCCGCCCAAGGCCGCGACGCCGACGGGGGAGACGATCGATGATTTCGCACGCGCTAGGGGCCCGCCTGGGCATGGCGTCGCTTCTGGCCTGGCTGGCCGTGGCCGCTACCGCTTTCGCCCCGGCGTTCGCCAAGGACGCCGCTCCGCCCCGGCAGGCGCTGGACGACGCCTGGTGGACCGGGCCGATCCTCGCCTCCGGCGCCTCGACCCTGCCCAAGGGCCGGGCCCTGATCGAGCCCTACCTCTATGACGCCAAGCCGTACGGCATAATCGACGGCAAGGGCAAGCGGCGCCCCGCGCCGGACGCCGACACCTACGGCTCCCAGACCTACCTGCTGTACGGCGTCACCGACACCTTCACCGCCGGCCTGATCCCCCGCTTCGGCTATCGCCGGGCCGGCGGCCGGTCGAGCTCGGGCGTGCAACTGGGCGACCTGACCGTCCAGGGCCAGTACCGTCTGACCCAGTACAAGCCGGGCGGCCGCACGCCGACGGTCTCGCTGATGCTGCAGGAAACCCTGCCCACCGGCCGCCACGACCGGCTCGACACCCGTCCCAACGACGGCTTCGGCAGCGGGGCCTACGCCACCACGGTCGGCCTCAACTCCCAGACTTATTTCTGGACGCCCAACGGCCGGATCCTGCGCACCCGCCTGAACCTGGCCTACACCCGCTCGGGCCATGCCGACGTCGAGGGCGCCAGCGTCTACGGCACGCCCACCGGCTTCGCGGGCCGAGCCAGGCCGGGCGACTCGTTCATTGTCGACCTGGCCTTCGAGTACAGCCTGACCCGGCGCTGGGTGGCCGCGATCGACCTGGCCTACCAGCGCGACGCGGCGACCACGGTGTCCGGCGTCGACGCCGCGGGCGCGGCCTACGAACGCCGCTCGCCCGTCGGCCAGGCGCTGATTCTGGCCCCGGCCGTGGAGTACAATTTCAGCCCCGTCCTGGGCGTGGTCGCCGGCGCCCGTATTATCCCGGCCGGCCGCAACACCACCGCCTCGGTGACGCCCGTGATCGCGGTGAACTACGTGCTGTAGGCCCCGCCGCGCCGAAAGGTGGTGACGCCCGACGAAGCTGGCTAGGCTCGACGAACGCTGAGGAGTTTCGAATGGCGTTCGCAATCAAGGCAGCCGCGGTCGGCGTGGCCGCGACCCTCGCCCTAGCCCTGGCCCCGAACGCCCGCGCCGAGGATCCGCCCAAGGGCCTCAGCACGTTCGGCATAAGCGGCAAGATCGGGACCTATCCGGTCGGCATGCAGCTGACCGTGCGCGACCACCGCGACTTCGTGTCCGGCCACTATTTCTACGTCAAGACGCTGACCGACATCCCGTTGACCGGGCGGATGGACGGCGACATCCTCACTCTGCGGGAGCCCAGCGGCGGCGCGTTTCGGCTGCATCTGGTCTCGAACGCCTCGACGCGCGGCCAGACCCTGACCTTCTATAACTCGACCGGTCTGGCCGGAACCTGGACCCAGGGCGTCCGGACCCTGCCGGTCGAGATCGGCTTCTCGACCTCGTACGACGGGCCGCCCCGCGCCCGGCGCTACGAAGAAATGACCGACGAGCCCGACGCCGTCGTCGAGGCCCGGGCCGCCAAGTTCCTGAAGGCCGCGGTGCGCGGCGATCGAGCGGCGGCTGCCGATGCGGTGTCGTATCCGCTGCGCGTCAACGGCGACCGTCCCAAAACTATCCGCAACAAGACCGAACTGCTGACGCAGTGGAACAGTATCTTCACGCCAGCCCTGCTCGTCGCGCTGCGGGACGCTGTTCCGCACGAGATGTTCGTCCGGCAAGGCATGGCCATGGTCGGCGACGGCGTCGTCTGGTTCGACGCCAAGGGCGCCAAGGTTATCAACGGGCGATAGGGTTTTTCGAGGCCGCTTGCCGCCCGACGCCCTTCGGTGCTAGAACTATTTCAAACAAGCGTTTGACAGCACAAACAACGGGACCGGGAACGCCATGGATTTCGAAATCTCCGCCACCCAGCGCAGCTTCCTCGACCGGGTCACCGCGTTCATGGAAGAGCACGTCAAGCCGGCCGTCCCGGTCTACGAGGCCGAGATGAACGTGCTCGGGGCCGAGCGCTGGAAGGTCGTCCAGGTCGTCGAGGAACTGAAGGCCAAGGCCAAGGCCGCCGGCCTGTGGAACTTCTTCATGCCGCCGCACAGCGGCCAGACCCATGTCGACGACACGTTCCAGTTCGAGGGCGTGCAGCTGACCAACCTCGAATACAGCCTGATCGCCGAGCAGCTGGGCAAGATCGGCTTCGCGTCCGAGGTCTTCAATTGCTCGGCGCCCGACACCGGCAACATGGAAGTGCTGATGCGCTACGGCACGCTGGAGCAGAAGGAGCGCTGGCTGCGCCCGCTGATGAACGGCGAGATCCGCAGCGCCTTCCTGATGACCGAGCCGGCTGTGGCCAGCTCGGACGCCA
The DNA here is from genome assembly GCF_001426985.1 of Caulobacter sp. Root1472. NCBI lineage: Bacteria > Pseudomonadati > Pseudomonadota > Alphaproteobacteria > Caulobacterales > Caulobacteraceae > Caulobacter > Caulobacter sp. Root1472. The sequence goes on from NZ_LMFX01000002.1 coordinate 24,431, forward strand.
CCAACATCGAAACCCGGATCGAGCGCGACGGCGACCACTATGTGATCAACGGCCGCAAGTGGTGGAGCTCGGGCGTGGGCGACCCGCGCTGCAAGGTGGCCATCGTCATGGGCAAGACCGATCCCAACAACGCCAGCCGCCATGCCCAGCAGAGCCAAGTGCTGGTGCCGATGGACAGCCCCGGCATCGAGATCGTCCGCATGTTGCCGGTGTTCGGCTATGACGACGCGCCGCACGGCCACGCCGAGGTGATCCTCAAGGACGTGCGTGTGCCCGTCGAGGACGCCCTGCTGCTGGGCGAGGGCCGCGGTTTCGAGATCGCCCAGGGCCGCCTGGGCCCCGGCCGCATCCACCACTGCATGCGCACCATCGGCACGGCCGAGGTGGCGCTGGAGAAGATGGTCAAGCGGCTGATGAGCCGGAGGGCGTTCGGCAAGTACATCTCCGACCACTCGGTCTGGGAGGAGCGCGTCGCCGAGGCCCGCATCAATATCGAGATGTGCCGCCTGCTGTGCCTGAAGGCCGCCGACATGATGGACAAGGCCGGCAACAAGTCGGCCCGGCTGGAGATCGCCATGATCAAGGTCGCGGCCCCACGCCTGGCTCTGAAGATCATCGACGACGCCATCCAGGCCCACGGCGGCGGCGGCGTCACCACCGATTTCGGCCTGGCCAAGGCCTATGCCGGCATCCGCACCCTGCGCCTGGCCGACGGCCCGGACGAGGTGCACGAGCGCACGATCGCCCGCATGGAATACGGCAAGTACGGCGACCTGGCCTACCAGCAGAAGGTCGAACGCGAGGCCGCGCGGGAAGTGGCGGGGATCCGGTAGGGTCTGCGTCCAGAACGATAGCGAAAGGGCCTCCCGGAGCGATCCGGGAGGCCCTTTTCTTAGGATGACGCCCTACCCCGCCGGCGAACGCACGCTCGGCCGTTCGGCCACCCTCGCCCGCCAGGCCGCCAGCGCCGCGCAGTCCTCCGGGATCGCGATCCGGGCGAAGTCGGCGAAGGCCAGGCCGCCCCACACCGTGATGTCGGCCATCGAGAACGCCTGGCCGGCCACATAGGGCTGGTCGCGCAGCACCTTGTCGAAATAGCGCATGCCAGCCACCGCCCTGTCGCGCGAGCGCTCGCCCCAGGCCTGGCGACCGTCCCAGTCGGGGCTCTTGTAGGCCAGCATCTTGTCGCCCAGGCCCGGGGTGGCGTGGTGGAAATAGATCCCCACCGCGTCGATCAGCTCGGACTCCGCCCGCTTCTGCATCATGTGGATCACCGCCTTCTCGCGCGGCGTGCGGCCGGTCAGCACCGGGTTGCCGTCGAGATTGTCCAGGTACTCGGTGATCGCCGTGCATTCGGAGATGAACAGGCCGTCGTCCAGCTCCAGCACCGGCACCGTGCCGGTCGGGTTCTTCTCCAGGAAGGCCGGCTGCTTGTGCTCTGCCCCGGGCAGGTCGACCGGCACGAAGGTGACGTCGGACGCCAGGCCCTTCTCGGCCAGGGCGATGCGGACGCGGGCTGGATTGGGCCCGATGGCGAAGTCGTGGATTTTCATGGCGGGTGCCTCCATTGCGATTCTATCTACCAGTAGATAGGCAAAACTCGTAAAGGCCTTTCACACTTCGCCGTCAACCATTATCTATCGGTAGATAGGCAAGGACTCAGCGGTGACCGATACGACGAAGCTCGACACGCGCCAGGTGATCCTGGACGCCGGCCAGGCCGTGGTGCAGGCCCGCGGATACAACGCCCTGAGCTTTCGCGAACTGGCCAAGACGGTCGGGATCAAGAGCGCCAGCATCCACTACCACTTCCCGACCAAGGGCGACCTGGGGGCGGCCCTGGCCAAGCGCTATACTGACGGGGCGGCCAAAGCCTTCGAGCATTTCCTGACCATCGCGCCCGACGCCGCTGGGCGGATGGGCCTCTATACCGGCGTGTTCCGCGCCGCCCTGGTCAACGACAACCGCATGTGCCTGGTCGGGATCATGGCCGCCGAAAAGGCCGACATGCCCGCCGAGGTGATGGTCGAGGTCGAAAGATTCATCGCCGTCAACGTCGCCTGGCTGACCCAGGTGCTGGGCCTGACCGGCCCCGAGGCCGACCAAAAGGCCCTGGCGGTGCTCTCGGCGGTCAACGGCGCCCAGCTGCTGGCGCGCGGCGGCGGCGATGTGGCGATCTACGACCGCACGATCGCGGCCTACCGGACCGCGGGGCTGTTTCCTTAGGACGCGCGTTCCACCGCCGCCGCACTGCACCTCGCGCCCTTCGAAAGCCGCCCATGCCCGTCACCGACATCGCCACCCGCGTCCACGACCACGGCTGGCGGCTGGACCCGATCGTCCGCAGCCTGCTGGACACCGACTTCTACAAGCTGCTGATGCTGCAGCTGATCTGGAAGCGGCATCGCGACGTGCCGGTGACCTTCTCGGTGGTCAACCGCACCCGCGCGGTGCGGATCGCCGAGGAGATCGACGAAGGAGCCCTGCGCGAACAGCTGGACCACGCCCGCACCGTGCGCCTGAGCAAGAAGGAGCGCATCTGGCTGGCCGGCAACAGCTTCTACGGCCGGGCCCAGATCTTTGAACCGGCCTTCCTGGCCTGGCTGGCCGACTACCGGCTCCCCGACTACCGGCTGGGCCGGCGGGACGGCCAGTTCGTGCTGGAGTTCGAAGGGTCCTGGGCCGAGGTCACCCTGTGGGAGATCCCGGCCCTGGCGATCATCAACGAACTGCGCAGCCGCGCGGCGATGCGTGGCCTGGGCCGCTTCTCGCTGGACGTCCTCTACGCCCGCGCCAAGGCCAAGCTGTGGGACAAGGTCGAGCGGCTGCGGCGCCTGGAAGGCCTGGTCCTGTCAGACTTCGGCACACGGCGGCGCCACGGCTTCCTGTGGCAGCGCTGGTGCGTCGAGGCGCTCAAGGAAGGCCTGGGCGAGGCCTTCATCGGCACCAGCAACGTGCTGCTGGCCATGGACAGCGACCTGGAGGCCATCGGCACCAACGGCCACGAGCTGCCGATGGTCATGGCGGCCCTGGCCGGCGACGACGCCGCCCTGCGCCAGGCGCCGTTCACCGTGCTGGACGAGTGGTCGCAGGCCTATGGCGGCAATCTCAAGGTGGTGCTGCCCGACGCCTTTGGCACCGCGGCCCTGCTGCGCGACGCTCCCGACGACCTAGCCGACTGGACTGGCTTTCGCCCCGACAGCGCCCCGCCGATCGAGGGCGGCGAGGCGATCATCGCCTGGTGGCGGGCCCGCGGCCGCGATCCGCGCGACAAGCTGCTGGTGTTCTCAGACGGCATGGACGTCGAGAGTATCGAGACGACCCACCGCCACTTCGCCGGCCGGGTGCGCACCAGCTTCGGCTGGGGCACCAACCTGACCAACGACTTCGTCGGCTGCGCACCGGACGCCCGGAGCCTGGGCCCGGTGTCCCTGGTCTGCAAGGTCACCCGGGCCGGCGGCCGCCCCGCCGTCAAGCTGTCGGACAATCCCAACAAGGCCGTGGGCGACCCCGCCGAGATCGCCCGCTACCTCCGCGTCTTCGGCGCGGAGGGGTTCCAGGCCCAGGCGGTGACGGTTTAGGACGGATGGGCATCGATGCTGTGCGCGGTCCTCGTCCTTCGACAGGCTCAGGATGAGGACCATTTACAGACCCAGCCGCGGAAAACCTCATCCTGAGCTTGTCGAAGGACGAGGTTTGCGGGGCCCGGCGCCGGATGTGTCCGCCTAGACCGCGCCCACCAGCACCTCGGCGATCTGGACGGCGTTGAGCGCCGCGCCCTTGCGCAGGTTGTCGCCCGTCACGAACAGCGCCAGGCCGTGGGCGACGGTGGGGTCGGACCGCACCCGCCCCACGAACACCGGGTCCTGGCCGGCGGCGGCCAGCGGGTTGGGGACCTCGGCCAGCACCACGCCCGGCGCGCGGCCCAGCAGGTCCAGGGCCTCGGCCACCGAGATCGGCCGCTCGAACTCGGCGTTGATCGACAGCGAATGGCCGGTGAACACCGGCACCCGCACGCAGGTGCCGGACACCGGCAGGCCGGGGATCTCCAGGATCTTGCGGGTCTCCTCGCGCAGCTTGGCCTCTTCCTCGGTGTAGCCGTCCTCGCCGAGCTTGTAGTTCAGGGGCACCACGTTGAAGGCGATGGGCGCGGCCCACTTCTTCGGCGCGGGGAAGGCCACGGCGGCGCCGTCGCGGGCCAGGGCTGCGCCGCCGTCGGCGGCCGCCAGCACCTGGTCCCGCAGTTCGTCGATACCGGCCACGCCGCCGCCCGACACCGCCTGGTAGGTGCTGACCACCAGCCGCTTCAGCCCGGCCGCCGCGTGCAGGGGCTTGAGGACCGGCATGGCCGCCATGGTCGTGCAGTTGGGATTGGCGACGATCCCCTTGGGGATCTCCGCCAGGGCGTGGGGGTTCACCTCGGCCACCACCAGCGGCACGGCCGGGTCGTCGCGCCAGGCCGAGGAGTTGTCGATGACGACCGCCCCGGCCGCCGCGACCTTGGGCGCCAGCGCGCGCGAGGCAGCGCCGCCGGCCGAAAAGAAGACGATGTCCAGGCCGGCGTAGTCGGCGGTCGCGGCGTCCTCCACCACGACCTCCCGGCCGCGCCAGGCCAGGGTGGTCCCGGCAGACCGCGCTGAGGCGAACAGGCGCAGCGAGGCCAGCGGGAAGTCCCGCTCGGCCAGCAGGGTCCGCATCATCTCGCCGACCAGACCGGTGGCGCCGACGATGCCGACATGCGGCGGGTTGGAGGTGGAAAGGGCCGAGGTCATGTCATGCGTCTCCTGGAGGATGCGGAGGCGCGGGGATGTCCGTCAGTCTGGAAAGGACGGCCCCGCGCGTCGGCGGGGCTTCTGTCCGGCTGTCGCGTCTAGACCGCGCGCACACCCGCAGACGCCCCGCCGAAGCGGGTCGTTTTGCGAATAATGGCTTTAGTCATCACGACGGACATGGCGCAGCTCTCTAGGGACGAACGCGGCGGATGTAAACCTTCTGGCGCGTTCGTCGCTGGACCCACGATCAGTTCCCCGTCGGGACCGGCGACATCGCCGCGACGCTGGCGCCGGCCACCGGGATCATGAAGCCCGGCAACGGACGCGGGGGCGGGGCGGGCGCCGCCGTCGGGACCGCCGCCCCGCCGGCCGCGTCGTTGACGCACTGGGCGGTGTCGATCAGGGCGTGCTGGCCCAGGCAAAACACGTCCTCGTAGTGCGGACCGGCCACGGCCAGGCACTGGTAGAGGTTCAGCTTGGCCATCTTCATGCAGAAGCCGCTCTTCTTGTCGTGCATGACCACGTCCAGCTTGGCGGCGTCCTCGTCGCCGGCCGCGCCCAGCACCGCCAGGGCCGCCAGGGCCGCCGCCCGCACGGTCACCGGGGTGAAGGCCGCCCCGCCCTCGCCGCCGAAGCCGCCGGCTTCGCGTGGCGCGGTCGCGGCCTGGATCAGCCGCCCGGCGTCCTCGTCGCCGGGGGTGAAGAAGGCGGCGGACATAGCCTTGATCCTGGCCAATCGGCCAGCGTTGTCGGCGATGGGGCCCTTGGACCAGCCCTGGTGCTGGACGTCATAGGCGGCCTGTTTGACCGCTCGGCCGGTGACGCCCAGCGGCGCGCCCCGCTTCAGGAGGGCGGCCTGGGCCCGGCTGGCCGCCGCCCCGACACCGGCAATCTCGACGACGCTTTCGGGATTGGCTTCCAGGCGCTCGACCAGCACCTCCGGCGGGGTTTCTCGCGCCGCCTGGCGCACGCCGTCGATGAAGGCTTCCTCCTGCAGGGCGGCGATGGCGCCGTAGGCGATCATGCCGGCGTCCAGCTGCTCAGGCTGGTAGGCCGCGCCCTTGGCCAGGGCCTCGGCGACGCCGCCGCCGTTCTCGAAGGCCGCCGAAATGGTCCCCGCGCCGCGCGTGTAGGTTTCGAAGGCGCTAGCCGCGGCGACCACGTCGCGGGCCAGGGTGACGCCGGGCGCGCCGCGCTCCTGGCGAGCGACGGCGAAACCGGAGACAGCGACAGCCGCGATCAGCGCGCTCGTCGCCCAGAGAACGGGATATTTCATGATGATGGCCCCAGACCGAACTTGCGGCCTATTGGGCGATCATCTCGGTTGATCAGTCTCTAATGTTCATGCCAAATTGGACATTAACGTCCGTGTATTGGACTGTTTTCGCTGCGCATTTTGTCGCACGACAGCTTTGGATAGCATAGCAGTGTCGGCCTGGTATCTTTATAATGGCAAGTGTCGAGAGATCGACATTTACCCGTTGATGAATACCCCTCACCCAAGGATTGTACAGACCAGGGCCGACGCTGTGAGCTGGTCGCCGATGACAAGGTCCGAAAACCGCGAGACGTCGCCTGGTCCGGGTCTATGATCGGCCTCATGGACCTCGATCCCGACGCCTGCTATCGCGCCATCCAGACCCGCGACGCCCGCTTCGACGGCCGGCTGTTCGTGGCCGTCAGGACCACAGGCATCTACTGCCGGCCGGTGTGCCCCGCCCGCACGCCCAAGCGCGAGAACGTCACCTTTCACGCCACCGCCGCCTCGGCCCAGGAGGCCGGCTACCGCGCCTGCCTGCGCTGCCGGCCCGAGACCTCGCCGCAGCTGGGAGCCTGGAACGGCGCGTCCAACACCGTCAGCCGCGCCCTGGCCCTGATCGAGGCCGGCGCGCTCGACGAGGACGACGTCGAGACCCTGGCCGGGCGCGTGGGGGTTGGCGGACGCCAGTTGCGGCGACTGTTCCTGCAACACCTGGGCGCGACGCCGGTGGGCGTGGCCCAGACCCGGCGGGTGCTGCTGGCCAAGCAGCTGATCCACGAGACCGATTTGCCGATGGGCGAGGTGGCCCTGGCCGCCGGCTTCGGCAGCGTGCGGCGCTTCAACGAGACCTTCCAGCAGCTCTACGATCGGCCGCCCGCCGCCCTGCGCCGGAGGAAGGCCCTCCCAGCCCCGGCCGGCGAGGCCATCTCCCTGACCCTGCGCTACCGCCCGCCCTACGATTGGGACGGCATGCTGGCCTTCCTGGCGATGCGGGCGATCCCCGGCGTCGAGGCGGTCGAGAACAACGTCTACCGCCGGGTCATCGTCCTGGACGGCGCGGCCGGGACGATCGCCGTGGCGCCGATCGGCGGCGACCGGCTGAGCGTGGCGGTGCGGTTTCCCCGGCCGTCAGCCCTGCCCCGCATCCTGGCCCGGGTGCGCGGGGTGTTCGACCTGTCGGCCGATCCGGTCGGCATTGGCGAGGTGCTGTCGCGCGACCCGGACCTGGCGCGGATGGTGGCCCTGCGCCCCGGCCTGCGGGTGCCCGGCGCCTGGGACGGGTTCGAGCTGGCGGTGCGGGCGATCCTGGGCCAACAGATCACCGTCGTTCAAGCCCGCAAGCTGGCCGGCGACCTGACCGCCGCGCACGGCCAGCCGCTGCCCGAGCCCTGGGCCGAGCCGGGCCTGACCCACGCCTTCCCGTCGGCCCAGCGCCTGGCCGGAGCCGACCTGTCCGGCCTGAAGATGCCCGGCGCCCGTATCCGCTGCCTGTCCGCCATGGCCGGAGCGATCGCCGCCGATCCGAACCTGCTGTCGCCAACCGCCGGCCTGACCGAGATGGTCGCCCGCCTGCGCGCTTTGCCAGGCATCGGCGAATGGACGGCCCAGTACATAGCCATGCGCCAGCTGCGCGAGCCCGACGCCTTCCCGGCCGCCGACGTGGCCCTGATGCGCGCCCTGGCCGACGCCGACGGCGTCCGCCCGACGGCGGACCAGCTGCTGGCCCGCGCCGAGGCCTGGCGGCCCTGGCGAGCCTACGCGGCCTTGCACCTGTGGGCCTCGCTGGCCGACGCGGGGGCGCCGCCGGTGCGGAAGGTGAAGCGTGCGGCCTGAGGTCCTGATGCTGGAGGTGCTGGCCACCCCGATCGGCGAGATCGATGTGGTCACCGACGCGGACGGGCAGCTGAGGGTGCTGGAATTCCACGACCAGCCCCACCGCCTGACCAGCGCCCTGCGCCTGCACCATCGCGGCCAAGCGGTGGAGAGCGGCGCGGCGCCGGCCGCCGTCCGCGGTGGGCTGGCGGCCTATTTCGCCGGCGACCTGGCGGCGTTGCGGACCATCCCGTGGACGATCGGCGGCACCGCCTTCCAGCATCAGGTGTGGCAAGCTCTGGTCGAGATCCCGCTGGGCGAGACCACCAGCTACGCCCGCCTGGCCTCCCAGGTCGGGCGTCCCGCCGCTGTCCGCGCGGTCGGCGCGGCCAACGGCGGCAACCCGATCGCCATCGTCGTGCCCTGCCACCGGGTGATCGGAACCGGCGGCGCCCTGACCGGCTATGGCGGCGGGGTGGAGCGCAAGCGGTGGCTGCTGGCGCACGAAGGCGGCCGCGAACTCTGAGGGGGCGACAGGTCCATGGACCTGTCCCCAGCTTTGCCAGCCCCCCGCAAGCCCCATAAGATGGCCGCGCCGCCCTTCGCGACCGGAACCCTCATGCAGCTGTCCCTTCCGACCACCACCTCCGTGCGCTGGCTCAGCTGGCTGCGGCGGCGGATCCGGTCCAGCGAGCTGTGGCTGATCGCCGTGGCCACCCTGATCGGCGCGGGGGCCGGGGCGCTGGCGGTGCTGCAGGCCAAGCTGGCCCACGGCCTGCAGGTGCTGCTGTTCGCCATCAACATCGACGAGCGACTCAGCGCCCAGAGCGTGATCGCCCCCTGGCGGACCCTGGCCATTCCCCTGGGCGGCCTGGTGCTGGGCGTCGCCTCCTGGGCCTGGCTGAAATACCGCCCCAAGCCGGCGGTCGACCCGGTCGAGGCCAACGCCCTGCACGGCGGCCACCTGTCGGTCCGCGACAGCGCCTTCATCTGCGGCCAGACCCTGCTGTCGAACGGGGTCGGGGCCTCGGTCGGGCTGGAGGCCGCCTACGCCCAGGCCGGGGCGGCCATCGCCTCGTTCGCCGGCCAGCGGCTGAACCTGCGCCGGGCCGACATGCGCACCCTGGTCGGGGCCGGAGCCGGGGCCGCCATCGCCGCGGCCTTCGGCGCGCCCCTGACCGGCGCCTTCTACGCGTTCGAGATCGTCATCGGGGCCTACACTGTCGCCAACCTGGCCCCCGTGGCCGCCGCCGCCCTGGCCGCGGTGCTGGTGGCCGGACGGATGGGGGGCTTGCCCTATCTGCTGAAGACCTCGACCCCGGCCGTGCAGTCGTGGTTCGACTACGGCCTCTACGCCCTGCTGGGCGTGGTCTGCGCGTTCGCGGGGATCGCCCTGATGCGGCTAGTGGCCTCGGCCGAGGGGCTGGTCGGCAAGTCCAGGCTGCCCAAGCCCGTCCGCCCGATGGTCGGCGGCCTGGCGCTGGCGGCCCTGGCGATGATCACGCCCCAGACCCTGTCGGCCGGCCACGGGGCGGTGCACGTCAATCTGACCGCCGACCTGGGCCTCAAGACGCTGCTGATCCTGCTAGCCATGAAGGCCCTGGCCAGCGTGGTGTCGCTGAGCTTCGGTTTCCGGGGCGGCCTGTTCTTCGCCTCGCTGTTCCTGGGCGTGCTGGTGGGTCAGATCTTCGCGGCCCTGACCGTGTTCGTGCCCTGGCTGCCGTCGCTGGACCCGACCGTGGCGGCCCTGGTCGGGCTGGGCGCGTTCGGCGTCGCCGTGGTCGGCGGCCCCTTTACCATGTCGTTCCTAGTGCTGGAGGCGACCGGCGACTTCACCGTGGCCGCCGCGGCCCTGGTGGCTTCGCTGATCGCCAGCGCCCTGGTGCGCGAGACCTTCGGCTACTCGTTCTCGACCTGGCGGCTGCACCTGCGCGGCGAGACCATCCGCAGCGCCCACGATGTCAGCTGGATGCGCCCCCTGACCGCCGGGCGGATGATGCGCAAGGACGTCAAGACCGTGCCGGCCGAAGCCAGCCTGGCCGAATTCCGCCGCCGCTATCCGCTGGGCTCGACCAAGCGCGTGGTGATGCTGGACGCCCAGGGCCGCTATGCCGGCATCGTCCGCACGGCCCTGGCCTACGCCCAGCCCGACGACAGCGAAAAACCCGTCGGCGGCCTGGCCCTCTACACTGACACCGCCCTGACGGCCGACCAGTCGATCAAGGAGGTGATGCGCGCCTTCGACCACACCCAGGCCGACGAACTGGCGGTGATCGACGCCAACCGCGAGGTGATCGGCATCCTGTCCGAGGCCTACGCAACCCGCCGCTACGCCGAGGAACTGGACAAGGCGCGGCGCGAGCTGACGGGGGAAGCGGGGTAGGCGGCGATAGTCGGGACGTCTGGATCGGAGACGGCCGCGACAGGCCCGTTCGCGTCGCCGCCCGGAACTTCGCTAGGCGGCTCGCCGCGCTGATGACTGGCGCGCCTCGCCGTGGGTGCGAAACTGACCGACAAGACGAGAAAGCTCTCGCGACTCGTTGCTCAGGCTGCCGGCGGCGGCGGTGGCCTCCTCGACCATCGCCGCGTTCTGCTGGGTCACCTGGTCCATGCGATTGACGGCGACATTGACTTCGGCCAGGCCGGTCGCCTGCTCCTGGGACGACGAGGCGATCTCGGAAATCAGGCCGTCGATCTCGGCGACCTTGGCGACGATGCCGTCCAGGGCCTCGCCGGTGTCGCCGACCAGCTTCACCCCACGCCCGACGTGGGCGCTCGAGGTGGCGATCAGCGTCTTGATCTCCTTGGCCGCCTCCGCCGAGCGCTGGGCCAGGGCCCGGACCTCGGAGGCGACGACGGCGAAGCCACGGCCGGCATCGCCCGCGCGGGCCGCTTCCACGCCGGCGTTCAAGGCCAGGAGGTTGGTCTGGAAGGCGATCTCGTCGATCACCCCGATGATCTGGGTGATCTGGCGGGACGACCCTTCGATGGCGCCCATGGCCGACACCGCCTCACGGACGATCTCGCCGGACCGGTGGGCGTCGGCGCGCGCCTGAGACGCCGCGCTGAAGGCCTGCTTGGCCCCCTCCGCGCTACGCTTGACGGTCGCGGTGATCTCGTCCAGCGCCGCGGCGGTTTCCTCCAGGCTGGCGGCCTGCTGCTCGGTGCGACGCGACAGGTCGTTCGAGGCCTTGGCGATCTCCTGGGCGCCGCCGCTGACGCTGCCGGTCGAGACCGAAATCGCCGACATCGTGCTCTCCAGCGTGTCGGCCGCGGCGTTGAAGTCGCTGCGCACCTTCTCGTAGGCCGCCTCGATGGGACGATCGATGCGGTAGGTCAGGTCGTTGCGGGCCAAATGATCCAGGCCGACGGCGATCTCGTCGACCGCCTTGACCCGGCCGGTGACGTCGGTGGCGAACTTGACGATCTTGATGACCCGACCGGCATGGTCGAAAATCGGATTGTAGGACGCCTGGATCCAGACCTCCTTGCCGCCCTTGCCGACCCGCTTGAATTCCGCCGAGACGAATTCGCCGGCGTTCAGCTTTCGCCAGAACGCCTGGTAATCGGGCGACCCGGCGTAGGTCGGATCCACGAACATCCGGTGGTGCTGCCCCTGGATCTCCGAGAGGCTGTAGCCCAGCGTTTCGAGGAAATTCTGGTTGGCGGTCAGGACCTCGCCGGCGGGCGTGAACTCGATGACCGCCTGGACGCGCGAGATGGCGTTGAGCTTGCCTTCGACCTCGACGTTCCGACGCTTCTCGGCGGTGATCACCGTGGCGACCTTCACCACGCGGGTCACGGCGCCGCGGCTGTTGCGGACTGGATTGTACGAGGCCTGGATCCAGACCTCGGCCCCGCCCTTGCCGAGGCGCAGATATTCCTGGGCGTCGAACTCGCCGCGTCCGAGCTTGGCCCAGAAGGCGCGATATTCGGGGGAAGCGGCGTAGGCCGGATCGACGAAGAGGCTATGGTGGCGGCCCTTGATCTCGCTCAGGCTATATCCCAGCGCCGTGCAGAAATTGTCGTTGGCGGTGAGGATCGTCCCACTGGGGTCGAACTCGATGATCGCCAGAGAACGATCAAGAGCCGTCAGGGTCTCCGGCGCGCTCGCCGCGCGGCTGAACTGAAATCCCGCCATGTGGGCCTCTAAAAGGAAGGGTTGTCTAGGACGCCGAAGGCAACGCTTACTTGTCTCCAACAAGCGAAACATCACAGTGGCGAAGATGGGGTTCTGCGAGTTAAGTTTTGGAAAACTTCGTTCTCCCACGCCGCAGGTGCGTCACGATCACGCAGACATTCAGGTTGCTGGCCATGGCTGTCGCCTCGGGGCCGCGCCGGGGCGGGCTTGACGCGGCGCCAGCAGCCTTTCCGCCCAGACGTCCAAGGGCCGCTTTCTCGAGCCGTCCGAGGGTCTGAAGGCCACGCCCAACAGAAACGCGATCGTCCGTTATCCGTGTGAGGGAGCTTCCGGCCCCACCGCCGCATCCTCACCCCGCCCCATCGCGTTAGACGTCCATCGGTAACCGAGGCGGCGTCATGACCAGCACCTTCAACTTTCGCCGGGACCTGATCACCCGGCCGATCCTCGCCTGGGCGCGCGGCGTGATGCCGGCCCTGTCGCAGACCGAGCGCGAGGCGATCGACGCCGGCGACACCTGGTGGGACGCAGCGCTTTTCACCGGCGATCCCGACTGGAACGAACTGCTGGCCTTCCCCGCGCCCCGGCTGCGGCCCGACGAGCAGGCCTTCCTCGATGGACCGGTCGACACCCTGTGCGCCATGCTCGACGACTGGAGCATGACCTGGGAGACCCGCGACCTGCCGCCCGAGGCCTGGGCCTATCTGAAGCGCCAGAAGTTCTTCGGGATGATCATTCCGAAAGAGTATGGCGGCCTGGGCTTTTCCGCCTTCGGCCACGCCGAGATCGTCCGCAAGATCGCCACCCGCTCGGTGTCGGCCGCGGTGACGGCCATGGTGCCCAACTCGCTGGGTCCGGGCGAGCTGATCATGAAGTTCGGAACCCAGGCCCAGCGCGACCATTGGCTGCCGCGCCTGGCCGACGGCCGCGAGGTGCCCGCCTTCGGCCTGACCAGCCCTGAGGCTGGCTCGGACGCCGGGGCCATGGTCGACGAGGGCGTGGTCTGCCGCGGGACCTGGAAGGGCCAGGAGGTGCTGGGCATCCGCCTGAACTGGCACAAGCGCTACATCACCCTGGGACCGGTCTGCACGGTGCTGGGTCTGGCCTTCAAGCTGCGCGATCCCGACCGCCTGCTGGGCGACCAGGAGGACATCGGCATCACCTGCGCCCTGGTCCCCACCGACACGGCCGGGGTCGAGATCGGCCGCCGCCACCTGCCCGCCTTCCAGACGTTCCAGAACGGCCCCAACTGGGGCAAGGACGTCTTCATCCCGATGGACCTGGTGATCGGCGGGGCCGAGCGGGTCGGCCAGGGCTGGAAGATGCTGATGACCGCCCTGGCGGCCGGGCGCGGAATCTCGCTGCCCGCGTTGTCGGGCGCGGCGGCCAGCTTCAGCGCCCTGACCACCGGGGCCTACGCCCGCGTGCGCAGCCAGTTCAACGTGCCGATCGGCAAGTTCGAGGGCGTGCAGGAGCGCCTGGCCCGCATCGCCGGCAACGCCTACCTCCTGGACGCCGGCCGTCGCCTCACCTGCACCGGCCTGGACCTGGGCCACCATCCGTCGGTGATCTCGGCCCTGCTGAAGGCCGGCGCCACTGAGCGCATGCGGGTGGTGGTCAACGACGCCATGGACGTGCACGGCGGCAAGGCGGTGATCGAGGGCCCGCGCAACTACATGGGCTCGCAGTACCGGGCCATCCCGGTCGGCATCACCGTCGAGGGGGCCAACATCCTGACCCGCAGCCTGATGGTGTTCGGCCAGGGCGCGATCCGGGCCCATCCGTTCCTGCTGAGCGAGATCCTGGCGATCGGCGAGGATGACCGGGCCAAGGGTCTGGCCGACTTCGACGAGGTGTTCTGGAAGCACGTGGCGCACGCGATCCGCACCGGCTTGCGGGCCTGGGGCCGCAGTTGGACGGGAGGGGCCTTCGCGCCGACGCCCGAGGCCGGCCGCGCCACCCGCTTCTACCGCCAGATGGGCCGCTACAGCGCCGCCTTCGCCCTGACCTCCGACATCGCCCTGCTGACCCTGGGCGGGGCGCTGAAGCGCAAGGAGATGCTGTCGGGCCGGATGGGCGACATCCTGGCCGAACTCTATTTCCTGTCGGGCGCCCTGAAGCGCTGGGAGGACGAGGGCCGCCAGGACGCCGACTTCCCGCTGCTGCAATGGTGCATGGACACGGGTTTCGCCACCATCGAGCAGCGGTTCGACGAGGTGTTCGCCAACCTGCCCAACGTCCTGGCCGGCTGGCTGCTGCGGGCGGCGATCCTGCCGCTGGGCCCGCGTCGCCGAGGCCCGTCGGACCGCACGACCACCGCCTGCGCCGAGCTTCTGCTGCACCCGTCGGCCACGCGCGACCGGCTGATCGAGAACGTCTATGTCGGCGGCAAGGACGAGGCGGTCGGCCAACTGATCGACGCCTTCGAGCGCGTGGTCGCCACCCAGCCGATCCACGATCGCCTGCGCGCCCAGAAGATCCGCCACTGGAAGGACGGGGTCGAGCAGGGCTGGGTGACCGCCGACGAGATCGCGACGCTGGAGGCCGCCGACAAGGCGGTGGCCGCGGTGATCGCGGTCGACGACTTCGCCCAGGACGGCTTGGCGATGCGGGTGGCGGCGGAGGCTCGACCGACGATGCGTCCCATCTGGACCGATGGCGTGACGCAGCGCCCGGAACTGGACGTTGAGGAGCAGCGGACGTTCGGCGGGGTCGGGCCGTAGAGGGCGGAAGCGGCGACGTCCCTCGCACGAACGCGCGAACGGTGCTCAACTTGCCGACGGCTGATGGCCACGGGATCGGGCGGACAGGATGCGCAAAGAAACCTTCATCAGAGGGCTGGAGGTCGTTTGCTGGACCCTCTCCATGGCCTGGGTAGTTCTCTGCTACGTCAGGCAGGACGCCGTCATAGGCCATAGTCCGCACGTCGCTAACGTCGCGACCGGGAACGTCTATCTGTACAGAAACCACTCGGACACGCTGTTCATCAAGAAGGGCGATCTGATCTATGTGCAGTTCTTTTCGTTTCCGCTTGGGGCTGTCCCATTGTTGATCGGAACCGCCATCATACGCTTGGTGGACAAGGAACGCGGGAAACAGGCTCGCCCCTCGGAACCGGTGCAAGGGTGACGAACGTCCCGCGCCGGGTGGCCCTCAAACTCCGCTCTTGATTTATAATATAATTGCGGCGACGTTCCGCCCGGCGCCTTGACGTGGCGCATTGTCGGAAGGAAACGTCATGCGGGGCAAACGCCGCTTCACCCTGGCCGTCGCCGCCAGCGTGATCAGCCTTGGCGCGGCCCAGGCGGAGTCGGCGAAGCCCCCGATCTATCTCGGCGTCGACATCTCCTACGCCAACGAGATGGACGACTGCGGCGCGGTCTACAAGGCCGGCGGCAAGGCGGTGGACCAATACCAGTTCTTCAGGGCGGCCGGCGCCAACACCGCCCGGATCCGCATCTGGAACGACCCGGACTGGACGACCTATTCCAACCTGGCCGACGTCAAGCGCAGCCTCCGCCGAGCCAAGGCGGCCGGCCTGCAGGTGTTGCTGGACTTCCACTATTCCGACGACTGGGCCGACGGCGACAAGCAGGTCGCCCCCAAGGCCTGGGCCAAGCTCTCGACGCCCGACCAGGCCAAGGCGCTGTACGCCTTCACGCACGACACCCTGATCGAACTGAACCGCGAAGGCCTGATGCCCGACCTGGTGCAGGTGGGCAACGAGACCAACGGCGAGATTGTCTCCAGCCTGACCAAGGCCAAGGAGCCCATCCACTGGGACCGCAACGCCCTGCTGTTCAACGCCGGCATCAAGGCCGTGCGCGACGCCGGCCGCGAGACCGGGACCAAGCCGCGGGTCATGCTGCACATCGCCCAGCCCGAGAACGCCGAGCCGTGGTTCGAGGCGGCGACCAAGGCCGGGATCACCGACTACGACGTCATCGGCCTCAGCTACTACAGCAAGTGGTCCAAGCGCTCGATGGCCCAGCTGGGCCAGACCATCAACCGCCTGCGCCACACCTATGCGGCCGACGTGCTGGTGGTCGAGACGGCCTATCCATTCACGACCGAAAACGCCGACGCCTCCCCAAACCTGCTGGGCGAAGACTCGCTGATCGCCGGCTATCCGGCCACCGCCGACGGCCAAAGGCGCTACCTGGTCGACCTGACCCAACTGGTGCTGTCCAGCGGCGGCACGGGGGTCTTCTACTGGGAACCGGCCTGGGTCTCGACCAAGACCTGCGGCACCCGCTGGGGCAAGGGCTCCAACTGGGAGAACGCGGCGGTGTTCGACTTCAAGGGCCAGACCCTGGGCAGCGCGGAAGGCTGGCTGAAGCACGCCTACGTCCGGCCGGTCGAAGTGACCTTCAAGGCCAAAGCGACCACCGAAGCGGCCTTCATCGACGGCGACTTTTTGGGCGGCGTCGGCCCCAGGCCCATGACCCGCGAGGGCGAGGCCTTCATCTACCGCACGCGCCTGGCGCCCGGGTCATCGGTGACCGTGGCCGCGGCGGCGACCGCCGCGGCGGTGGCCGAGGCGCCGGCGGTCACCGCCTCGATCGGCGATCGCGCGGCCACCGTCCCCTTGCCGGAACAACCCTGACCTTTCGGATTCGATCTCCGATTGTCTGTTTAATAATATGAATGGAGATTCCCTGAAAACGGCGATATGGCTGTCGGACCAGGGGAACGTCGGGCGCGGGGGCGCGCCGGTCGAGGAGGTCGCGATGCCGCGGGAGAACCCGGCGCAGCAACAGGTGGAGACGTCCGACGACGGGCAGATCAATCGCCTCAATGCGCGGTATCGCGGGCCGCTGACCAGCTTCTTCCTGCGCCGTGTTCACCGTCGCGACGAGGCCGAGGACCTGACCCAGGAGGTGTTCCTGCGCATGGTCCGCAGCCTGCAGCGCCCTGATCGTGAGGGCGGCGAGCGGATCGACAATCCCGAAGCCTTTCTGTTCCGGACGGCGGTGAACCTGCTGCGCGACCGGGCGCGACGGGCCAAGACCTTCGCCGAACACCTGGCCGAGGCGGCGCACCGCGATGAAACTGTTGAGGTGCGGTCGCCCGAGCGCGTCTTACAAGACAGGCAGTCCTTGCGATCCGCACTGGCCGCCCTGGAGGAACTGGACGCCCGCACGCGCGACGTGTTCATCCTGCATCGACTGGAAGGGTTGAAACACGCCGAGATCGCGACGCTGTACGGCGTCTCGGCGAGTTCGATCGAGAAGTACATGATCAAGGCGCTGGCGCACCTGGCAAGGCGCGCTCGCGCGGTCTAGAGCAGGTCCGTGGCCCGATCCTTGTCCGACAGCATCGCTCATGAAGAGGCCGCGCGCTGGCTCCTGCGCCTGGGCGACGCCCCGGACGACGCGGCCATCTTCGAGGCCTTCGAGGACTGGCGCGACGCCTCGCCCGAACACCGGCAGGCGTTCGAGGACGTCCAGGAAAGCTGGGCCCTGTTCGGCGACCAGGCCGCCGCGCCGGAACTGCTGGTCCTGCGCCGCGACGCCCTGGGCCGGGCCGGCGGGGCCGGAAAACGACCCGGCCTCGACCGTCGAGGCGTCGCGGCGGGCCTGGCCGCCCTCGCCGCGGGCCCCCTGGCGATCTATGGCTGGCGGCAGCTGCATCCCGACGCCCGCCAGACCCTGCGGACGGCGGTGGGCGAGCAGCGCACGGTCACCCTCTCGGACGGCAGCCGCGTTTCCCTGGACGCCAACACCCTGGTCAAGATCGCCTATTCGCCCGCCCTGCGGCTGGCCGAGGTGGTCGAGGGCCGAGCCCATTTCGAGGTGGCCAAGGACAAGGCGCGGCCCATGAAGGTGCGGGCCGGCACGCGCACCGTGACCGCCCTGGGCACCGCCTTCACCGTCGAGCACGAAGGGGCGCGCGTCATCGTCACCCTGGTCGAGGGCCGCGTGGCGGTGACCGAGGCCGCCCCGGTCCGCGGGGCCGCGCCGCCGCCCAAGGAACTGGCTCCGCAGCAGCAGCTGGTCTTCGCCGCCGACGCCACGCCGCCGCTCATGCACGAAGCCGTCGATGTCGAACGGGCCATGGCCTGGCGCGAGGGCAAGCTGGTGTTCGACGACGAAAGCCTGGCCGACGCCGTGGCCCGGGTGAACAACTATTCGCGGGTGAAGATCGTCGTCGAGGACGCCCCCGCCCGGGCTCTGAAGATCAGCGGCATCTTCAACGCCGGCGACACTCCCGCCTTCGTCGAGGCGGTGCAGAGCTACTTCCCCGTCGACGTCTCGGCCGACGGGTCGACCGTCGAGATCCGCTCGCGAACCTGATCGCCGAGGCTGATCCCAGCCCCCGATCTCAGCCATTGTGAAGTTTTTTTTGAGGGCTCCGCGAGGAGCCGCGTCGTAACCCATATCCGCGGGTTTCGAGAGCCAAGACGGCCACCAGAGCGAGCCGCGGACCGGGAGGGAAAACGATGACTGCCTATCGTCCGCGCGGACACCGCCACAGCCTTTGCGCCGGCGCCGCGAGCGCCATTCTGCTGACGGGTCTCGCCGCCGCCGCGCCCGCCCTGGCCCAGGGCCAGGCCGCCGTCGCCCAGACCTACGAATTCAATATTCCGGCCAAGGACCTCGACCAGGCGTTGAAGGCGTTCGGCGATCGGTCGAACACCCAGGTGCTGTTCACCAAGGCGGTGGTCCAGGGGCGCAAGAGCCCGGCGCTGCGCGGCCGCTACACCAGCGCCGAGGCCCTGAACCTGCTGCTCAAGGGGTCCGACCTCAACTACCAGCGCACCGCCTCCAACGTGGTCCTGATCCGCGAGGGCGCGCCGCCGGCGTCGTCCGTGGCCGGGTCGGCCGCCGAGGCGCCGGCGTCGACCGCGGCGCAGGAGAGCGTCGCCCTCGATGAAGTCGTCGTCACCGGCGTGCGCAAGAGCCTGCGCGAAGCGCTGGACGTCAAGCGCGGCTCCGACAAGGTGGTCGAGGCCATCTCGGCCAAGGACATCGGCGTGCTGCCCGACGTCACCATCGCCGAGTCGATCGCCCGCCTGCCCGGCGTCAACGCCACCCGCGACCGCGGCAACGACAGCCAGGCCGTGGTGCGCGGCCTGGGCGCCCGCCTGGTGCTGGGCACGATCAACGGCCGCGAGGTCGCCTCGTCCGAGCCCGACCGCAACGTCCGCTGGGAGATCTATCCGTCGGAAGTCGTCTCGGGCGTCCAGGTCTACAAGTCGCAGTCGGCCGACCTGATCGCCGGCGGCGTGGCCGCGACCATCAACATCGATACGATCGCCCCTCTCGACTACAAGGGCCCCGAATTCGTGCTCCGCGCCGGCCCGGTGTTCTACGACGGCGGCAAGGACATCCCGAACTACAAGACCACCGGCTATCGCGCCTCCGGCTCCTGGGTGCACAAGATCAACGACGACCTGGCCGTGGTGCTGGGCGTGACCGGCCAGCGCCAGAAGAACGGCTACGGCTCGTTCACGGGCTGGGGCTACAATGACTCCAACGCCCGCCCGCCGGCCGGCGCCAGCGACTATTCCAGCGACCTGAACCGCGACGGCGTCGTCGACTACACGCCCTGGGGCGCGCAGATGTCGGCCAGCCGCATCGACCAGAAGCGCACCGGCGTTTCGGGCGGCCTGCAGTACAAGCCCACCGATCACTTCGAGCTGAAGGCCGACGCGCTCTATTCGAAGATCAAGATCACCGAGGTCCAGGACCAGACGGTCTGGGGCGCCAACAACTGGGGTAACTGGAACCGGGGCGACGGGACCAACACCGGCTGGAACGACGCCGACTACCACGCCGCCGGCTCGTCCTTCACGCTGATCGACAATACCGTGGTGGCCGCCACCCTGCCCTTCAGCTCGGTCCAGACGGTCCTGGCCAAGTACAGCGAGGACAAGGACCTGTTCGCGGGCGGGCTGAACGGCAAGTGGACCAGCGACCAGTGGACCGTCGCCGCCGACGTCTCCTACTCCAAGGCCAAGCGCACCAACACCTGGAAGGCCGTCCGCTTCGAAGCCTGGCCGAGCTGGACCAGCTTCGACTGGCGCGCCGGCAAGACACCGACCATCACCACGAGCCAGGACAGCCTGAGCCTCAGCCAGACGGCCGACCTGGCCGGCTCGCACGACGGCCCCGAGCACCTGAACGACGAACTTAAGGCCGCGGCCCTGGACGTCACCCGCGACCTGCAGGGCTCGCCCTTCAAGAGCTTCCAGTTCGGCGTCCGGGCTTCCGACCGCACCAAGGACCACACCAGCTTCAGCTTCGCGCCGACCGCCACCGGCGCGACCGTGCCGGCCAGCCTGCTGAGCGCCTACAAGCTGGGCGACGGCGCGGACGTCCCAGCCCTGCTGACCGGCGACATCGACGCCATTGCGGCGGTCGCCTACGGCCCGAACGCCTTCGCCCTCTCCAACGCCACCGAGGAACTGGCCGAGCGCTGGAGCGTCAACGAGAAGGTCTACGAAGGCTACGGCAAGCTGAACTTCGCGGCCGACAGCGTCGGCGGCGCCTGGCTGACCGGCAATGTCGGGGCGCGGGTGGTGCACACCGAAACCAGCAGCGACGGCATGCAGCAGGACACCGCCAGCGCCTTCAGCGCGGTGACGGTCGACAACGACTACACCGACTTCCTGCCCTCGGCGAACGCCAAGCTCGACTTCGGCGACGGCAAGGTGCTGCGCTTCGGCCTAGCCAAGGTCATCGCCCGCCCGCCGCTGGACGAGCTGCGCGCCAGCCGCACCCTGGCCAACTGGGCGCCCTGGACCGGCAGCGCCGGCAATCCGAAGCTGAAGCCGTTCGAAGCCTGGCAGCTGGACGCCTCGGCCGAGTGGTACTTCCGTCCCGAAGCCCTGGTCGCCGCGTCCTACTACTACAAGGACGTCGACTCCTACATCGGCTGGAAGCAGAGCCCGGCTGCCTTCGGCGGTCAGACCTATACGGTCGCCAGCCCGGCCAATGGCGGCGGCGGCTACATCCAGGGCCTGGAACTGACCTTCCAGACGCCGTTCTTCTTCCTGCCCGGCCCGCTCAGCAAATTCGGGATCTATTCGAACTACGCCTATGTCGACTCCGACCTGAAGGAGTTCTCGCCGGCCAATAACCCGCTCTCGATGACGGGCTTGGCCAAGAACACGGCCACGGTCGACCTGTGGTACGCCAACGGCCCGATCGAGGCGCGGCTGGGCTGGAAGTACCACTCGCCGATGACCGTGATCTACGGCTGGAACGGCGCGGACCTGCAGACCCTGGAGAGCGAGAAGACCCTCGACTTCAGCTCGTCCTACACCTTCAACGACCACGTCGCCGTGCGCTTCCAGGTCAACAACCTGACCAACGAGGCGCTGCGGATGTACCGCGACAACGATCCCAATCGGATCGGCCGCTACGACAGCTACGGCCGCCGCTACCTGGTCGACGTCACCTTGAAGTTTTAGGCCCCACCAAGATCCGTCGTCCCTCGGCTCGTTCGAAGGATGACTGTGGCAGGGCGATGGATGCTACGAACTTGGCCCCATCCCCCTCCCCGATGTTCCTGCGACTGGGGAGGAAGCGCGTCGCTTCCTCCCCATTTTTTCTTTCCGCGTGAGGATCCCATGGTCGACTTCAGCCGCCGCCAAGCCCTGGCCGCCACTGCCGGCGCCGCCGCCCTTGTCGGCGTGGGAGCCGCCGCTTCCGCCCGGGCCGCCACGCCAGGGGGCAAGACGCCCGCCACGCCGCCGCTCGCTCCCCTGCCCGCCATCGACCTGGCGCCGCGCGAGCGCCTGTCGCTGGACTTCGACTGGCGCTTCAAGCTGGGCCACGCCCAGGACCCGGCCCGCGACTTCGGGTTCGGGGCCAACCAGCGCACCTTCGCCAAGGCCGGCGCCACGGCCGCCAACTGGGCGGTCAGCCAGCTCTCCGACCCCAAGTTCGACGCCGGCGCCTGGGCGCCCGTCACCCTGCCCCACGACTGGGCGGTCGAATTGTCATTCGTCGACAACCCCGCCTTCGTCCCGTCCGGCAAGCCCGACGACGAGGATCTGCGCGCCGCCCACGGCTACAAGCCCCTGGGCCGCGAATTCCCCGACACCAGCGTCGGCTGGTACCGCAAGACCTTCGCCCTGGCCGCCGCCGACGCCGGCAAGCGGCTGTCGATCGAGTTCGACGGCGCGTTCCGCGACGCCACGGTCATCGTCAACGGCTACATCCTCGAGCGCGAGGACAGCGGCTACAGCCCCTTCCGCGTCGACATCACCGACATCGCCAACCTCGGCGCCGAAAACACCCTGGTCGTCCGGGTCGACGCCAGCCTGGGCGAGGGCTGGTTCTACGAGGGCGCGGGCCTCTATCGCCACGTCTGGCTGGTCAAGACCGCCCCGGTCCACGTGCCGCAATGGGGCGTGTTCGTCCGCGCCAAGCTCGACGGGACCCTGTCGATCGACACCGACCTGGTCAACGAGGGCGACGGCCGCGCCGCCTATGAGGTCGCCCACACCGTGCTCGACGCGACCGGCAAGCCGGTGCTGGCGCCCGCGCCGGCCACCGGCTTGCTGCCGGCCTGGGAGCGCCAGTCGCTGGCCCTGACGGTAACGCTGCCCAATCCCGTGCCGTGGTCGCTGGAGATCCCGCATCTCTACAGCCTGGTCACCGAGGTGAAGGTCGACGGCGCCGTGGTCGATCGCTACGTCACGCCCTTCGGCGTCCGCTCGATCGCGTTCGACGCCGACAAGGGCTTCCTGCTGAACGGCCAGAGCGTGAAGCTGAAGGGAACCTGCAACCACCAGGACCACGCCGGGGTCGGCGCGGCCATTCCCGACGCCCTGCAGGTCTGGCGGCTGGAGCAACTGAAGTCGATGGGCTGCAACGCCTATCGCGCCGCCCACAACCCGCCGACGCCGGAGCTGCTCGACGCCTGCGACCGCTTGGGCATGGTGGTGATCGACGAGACCCGGCGGATGTCCAGCGACCCGACGTCGATGGACGAGTTGGAGCGCCTGGTCCGCCGCGACCGCAACCACCCGTCGGTGATCCTGTGGTCGATCGGCAACGAGGAACCGCAGCAGGGCACGGCGCGCGGCGCCAAGGTGGCGGCCACCATGAAGCGGCTGGTCAACCGCCTGGACCCCACCCGCCTGGTCATCGCCGCCATGGACAACGGCTTCGGCGAAGGCATCAGCGCGGTCATCGACGTCCAGGGCTTCAACTATCGCCACGAGAAGATGGACGACTTCCACCAGCGCTTCCCGCACGTGCCGATCATCGGCACCGAGAGCGCCAGCACCGTGGCCACCCGCGGCGAATATGCCCGCGACGACGCCAAACTGTACGTGCCCGCCTACGACACCGAGCATCCCTGGTGGGCGACGACGGCCGAGAAGTGGTGGAGCCACGCGGCCGACCGGCCGTGGATGGCCGGCGGCTTCATCTGGACCGGCTTCGACTATCGCGGCGAACCGACGCCGTTCAACCGCTGGCCCAGCATCAGCTCGCACTTCGGGGCGCTCGACACCTGCGGCTTCCCCAAGGACAACTATTACTATTACCGCGCCTGGTGGCGGCCCGAGCCGCTGCTGCACCTGCTGCCACACTGGAACTGGGAAGGCCGCGAGGGTCAGCCGATCGCCGTCTGGGCGCACAGCAACTGCGATCGGGTCGAGCTGTTCCTGAACGGCAAGAGCCAGGGCGTCCGCGACGTCGTCCCCAACCACCACGTCGAATGGTCGGTCCCCTACACGCCGGGCGTGATCGAGGCCCACGGCTACAAGGGCGGCAAGGTCATCCTGCGCGAGCGCCGGGAGACCGCCGGCCCTGCCGCCGGCCTGCGGATCACCGCCGACCGCCCAACCCTCCTGAAGACTGGCCTGCGCGCCGACGGCCAGGACGTGGCGGTCCTCAAGGTCGAGGTGCTGGACGCCAAGGGCCGCCCGGTTCCGCGCGCCGACGACCTGGTGACGTTCGCGCTCGGCGGCCCGGGCGAGGTGATCGGGGTCGGCAACGGCAATCCCACCAGCCACGAGCCCGACGTGGCCAGCCAGCGTAAGGCGTTCAACGGCCTGTGCCAGGCGATCGTCCGCACCCGGCGCGGCCAGGCCGGCGCGCTGCGGGTGACGGCCTCGGCGCCCGGACTGAAGGCGGCGACGGTCAGTGTGACGGTGGGCTGAGGCCGCCCTCTCCTTCGACAAGCTCAGGATGAGGGCTACGGGTAAGGCGGTTGAGTAGAATTCCTCATCCTGAGCTTGTCGAAAGGACGAGGAATTCGGCCCAAGCTCGTCAACTACCCACAGCCCCTAGCGCTTGACCAACGCCCCGATCGCCACCGCCTCGCCCATCGCCTTGTAACCCGCCGGCGAGGGATGCAGCTGGTCGCCGGAATCATAGGCCGGCAGCAGGCGTTCCGGGTGGGCCGGGTCGCGGGTCACCCTGTCGAAGTCGACCACCGCGTCGAACACGCCCGAGCCGCGGATCCAGGCGTTGACCGCTTGGCGGTCGGCGTCGGCGTCCGCGTCGGAACGGTAGACCTTGGTCCCGCCGCACGGGAGGATCGTCGCCCCGACCACCCGGATGCCCCGTTCGTGCGCCCGGATCGCGATCTGGCGATAGGCGGCGATCAGGCCGGTCACGACCTGGGTCCGCTTTTCCGGCGTCACCTCGCCCTCGCGCGACAGGCCGCCGATGTCGTTTATGCCGATCAGCACGATCAGGGCCTTCACCCCCGGCTGGGTCAGCACGTCGCGATCCAGCCGGGCGAGGGCCGCCTGGCCGCTGCCGTCCTTGAGCAGCTTGTTGCCGCCGATGCCGACGTTCAGCACCGAGACGCCCTTGGTCCGCGGGTCGGCCTGCAGCCGCGCGGCCAGCACGTCGGGCCAGCGCTCGTAGACGTCGACGCCCGCGCCGGAGCCGTCGGTGATCGAGTCGCCCAGGGTCACGACCGCCATGCCCTTGCCGGAGGGCCGCTCGACGTCGACGCCGGCCAGCTGGGCCCACTGGGTGAAGGTCGTGGCGCCTGCCAGTTCCGGCGCGGCCGACTGGTCGCCGGCGACGACAAAGGCCGTTGTGCGGGCCGAGCGGTGCACGCTGGCCTGGCGCGGGACTTCGGGCAGGCGCAGGCTGACGGCCAGCCGCGCCAGGCCCTCGACCGGCAGGTTCACCGGGTCGGACAGCCAGGTCGCTCCGGGCGGTATGGTCACGCCGGTCTGGCCGTCGAACGTCACCCCCCGGTCGGTCTCCGCCACGATCCCCGACCC
This sequence comes from Caulobacter sp. Root1472, assembly GCF_001426985.1. Classification (NCBI taxonomy): domain Bacteria; kingdom Pseudomonadati; phylum Pseudomonadota; class Alphaproteobacteria; order Caulobacterales; family Caulobacteraceae; genus Caulobacter; species Caulobacter sp. Root1472. The sequence goes on from NZ_LMFX01000002.1 coordinate 49,624, forward strand.
GCCGGGCGCGGCCGCCAGCGCCACCCGCGCGCCGTCGATCCGCAGCGGCGCGGTTCCGAAGGTATTGGCCAGCCGCAGCCTCAGGCGCGGCCCGCCGGCGCCCAGTCTCACCACCTGGCGGATCGTGACCTCGCCCTGCGGCGCGGGCAGGTTGGCCGCGTCAGTGGGAACCAGGGCCGTCGCCCACGAGCCGGTCCAGGTCGGCGGCGACGTGGCGGCCGTCGCCGGCCAGGCCAGCCCCACGCACAGCGCCAGCCCCAAAAGCCGCGTTCCGATCCGCCGCATCGCACCCTCCTAAAGATCTCACAAAATGGTTTGACGTCACAGAATATGGAATTAGCGTCGCTGGCAAGATCGCGCTGATCCGGCCGGCGGCGCCGAAGGCGGCGCGCAGGAGGAAGCGCGCCATGAACTCTCCCACCCGACGTGAGGTGCTGGCCCAGACCGCGTTGGCCGGCGCTGTGGCCGGCCTGGCGGGCCCAGCGCTGGCCGCCAGCCCTGCCCCGGCCGCCTCCGCCAAGCCCCTGCCGCCGACCCAGGCGGTGTGGATCGACGGCGCGCCGCCGCCCCTGAACGCCGGCCAGACCTGGGGCGTGCCCTGGCCGCAAGGCGCCTATCCCCGCAAGCAGGCGTTCCGCGCCAAGGCGGCGGACGGCTCGCCCGTGGCCCTGCAGACCTGGCCGATCGCCTACTGGCCGGACGGTTCGCTGAAATGGACCGCCCACGCGGTCGGGGCCGGCCCGCTGGGCGCGAGCCTGACGATCGAGCTTGGCAAGGCCGTCACCGGCGCCCCTGGCGTCCGCGTGACTGAGAGCCCGGCGGCCGTCGAGGTCTCGGCCGGCCCGGCGACCTGGCGCTTCCCCCGCGACGGCTCGGCCTTGATCGCCTCGGCCACCCGGGGCGGCCGCGAGGTGCTGCGCAACGTCCGCCTGGTGCTGCAGACCCAGGACGCGCCCGAGATCGACAGCGCCCCGGTGGGCCGCAAGACCTTCGAGAGCGTGGTCGACAAGGTGGCGGTCGAGCAAAACGGGCCGGTCCGCGCGGTGATTCGCCTCGAGGGTCGGCACAAGGGTGGCGACCGCGCCTGGGCCCCGTTCATCGTCCGGTTCTACGCCTATGCCGGCGCGGACTCGCTGCGAATGATGCACACCTTCATCTTCGACGGCGACGCGGCCAAGGACTTCGTCTGCGGCCTCGGCGTCACCGTCGACGTGCCGATGGCGGACGAGCTCTACGACCGCCACGTCCGCTTCACCGGCCAGGACAGTGGCCTTTGGGCCGAGGCGGTCAAGCCGCTGACCGGCCTGCGCCGCGATCCGGGCGCGGCGTTTCGGGACGCCCAGATCGCCGGCCGCAAGGTCCCGCCCGCCGACCAGATGGCCGCGCCGGTCCGCGCCGGCCTGCACCTGATCCCGGCCTGGGGCGACTTCCTGCTGTCGCAGCCGACGGCCGACGGCTTCACCATCCGCAAGCGCACCGCCCCGGGCCACGCCTGGATCCATTCGGACGGCGGCGGACGGGCCAGCGGCGTGGCCTATGTGGGCGGGGCCAGCGGCGGGGCGGCGATCGGCCTGGGCAATTTCTGGCGCGCGCCGCCGACGGCTCTGGAGATCCAGGGCGCGGCCGGCGAGGTCGCCCGGCTGACCGCCTGGCTGTGGTCGCCCGACGCCCCGGTGATGGACACCCGCTTCTATCACGACGGCCTGGGCATGGAGACCCACGCCCAGGAGACCGAAGGCCTCAACATCACCTACGAGGACTACGAGAAGGACTGGGGCACGCCCACCGGCATCGCCCGCACCACCGAGCTGCGGCTCTGGGCCCTGGACACGACCCCGGCCCGCGACGCCTTCCCCGCCATGGCGCAACTCAACGACAAGCCGCCGCGACTGATGGCGACGCCTGAGCGGATCCACGCCGCTAACGTCCTGGGGGCCTGGAGCCTGCCGGACCGCAGCACGCCGCAGAAGGCCCGGATCGAGGATCGCCAGGATCAACTGCTGAACTTCTATCTGGGCCAGATCGCCCAGCGGCGCTGGTACGGCTTCTGGGACTATGGCGACGTCATGCACAGCTACGATGTCGACCGCCACGTCTGGCGCTACGACATCGGCGGCTTCGCCTGGGACAATTCCGAACTGTCGACAGACCTGTGGCTGTGGCTGAGCTATCTGCGCGGCGGCCGGGCCGACGTGTTCCGCATGGCCGAGGCCATGACCCGCCACACCGGCGAGGTCGACGTCTACCATGTCGGGCCCTACCGAGGCCTTGGCACCCGGCACGGGGTGCAGCACTGGGGCGACAGCTCCAAGCAGCCCCGGGTCAGCAACGCCATCTACCGCCGCATCTACTACTACCTGACCGCCGACGAGCGGGTCGGCGACCTGATGCGCGACCTGGTCGACGGCGACGAGGCGCTGACCCGGGTCAATATCGGCCGCAAGCTGGAGGACGGCGCCTGGCCCAAGGGCGAGATCCGCGCCTCGTTCGGCACCGACTGGAGCTCGCTGTGCGGCGCCTGGTTCACCGAATGGGAGCGCACGGGCGACCCGCGCTGGCGCGACCGGATCCTAGCCGGGATGAAGTCGATCGCCGCCCTGCAGAAGCAGTGGTTCGCCGGCGCCGCCACCTACGACGTCAAGACCGGCACGTTCTCCGGGGCGGGCGACAAGATGTCGGTCGGCCACCTGAACGCCGCGTTCGGCGCCCCCGAGATCCACGTCGAGATGCTGGCCCTGATCCGCGAGCCCGCCTACGACAAGGCTTGGCTGGACTATTGCCGCTGGTACAACGCCCCACGCGCCGACCAGATCGCCCAGTTCGGCCGGCCGCTGGGCGCCAACGGCCTGCGCCAGGGCCATTCGCGCCTGACGGCTTACGCGGCCTGGCGGCTGGGCGACAAAGCCCTGGGCGAACGGGCCTGGACCGAGTTCTTCGGACGCGGCGTGGTCGAGGACCTGAACCTGTCGACCGCCACCAAACACTTCGCCGGCTCTGACGTGCTCAATCCCATCGACGAGGCGGCCGGGGTCACCACCAACGGCACGGCCCAGTGGGGCCTGGCGGCGATCATGAACCTGGCGCTGGTTCCGGAGGCGTTGCCGACAAGCGGGGGCTAGATTGGCGCCTCTTCCCACAGGGGAGGGTCGACACACTGCCGAAACATAGCGTCGGCTACGAACACCTCAGCTTATCGGCGTCGATACCTGGGGGTCATCCGCCAGCCACGGCGGCGCTCTAGGCAGACGGCTCACATCAAGGCCGTCCATGTCCCGCAAACTTCTCGCCTCGGCCGCCCTGGCCCCCCTGCTGCTCAGCGCAGGGGGCGCGGCGGCCGAGACCCAGGTGACCAGCAGTTCACGCACCACGCCGATCGCCACGTCGACGGCCGCGTCCGGGGCCGCCGACGACGTCAAGATCACCAGCGACGGCGCGATCACGCTCAGCGCCTCGGGCCCCATCGCCACGCTCGACAGCGACAACACCCTGACCAACGCCGGCGCACTGTCCAGCGTCGGCGTCTCGGACTCCATCGGCGTGCTGGTCTTGGGCGGTCACGCCGGGACCCTGCTGAACAGCGCCACGATCAGCCTGACCGAGGACTACACCTATACCGACGACGACAGCGACGGCGACTATGACGGCGCCTTCGCCAAGGGCTCGGGTCGCTACGGGATCCGCCTGACCGGCACCACCCCCTTCGTCGGGACCATCACCAACGATTCGACGGGCGCGATCACCATCGAGGGCAACGACTCGGCGGGTGTCAGTCTGGAAGCGCCCCTGACCGGCTCGCTGGTCCATAGCGGCTCGATCAGCGTCACCGGCGACCGCAGCTACGGGATTCATACCACCGGGACGATCAGCGGCGGCCTGACCAGCAACGGCTCGATCAGCGTGCTGGGCGGCGGCGGCGTCGGCCTGGCGGTCGACGGCGACGTCGGCGGCGCGGTCGTCATCCAGGGCTCGGTCTATTCGACGGGCTACCGGGTCACCTCGCACTATTCCGACCCGGACGACGAGGCCCTGCTGGACGCCGACGACCTGCTGCAGGGCGGCGGCGGCGTGAAGGTCACGGCCGACGTGGCCGGCGGCGTTCTGCTGGACGCGCCGCCCACCGACACCAACGATGACACCTCCGACGACGAGGACGGCGACGGCGTCACCGACAGCAGCGAGGGCACGGCCTCGGTCACCGCCTACGGCTCGGCCCCGGCCCTGCGGGTCGGTTCGGACACCCGCGCGGTGACCCTGGGCGCGGTCGGGACCGGCGACGACGCCTACGGCCTGATCATTAGGGGCTCGGTGACGGCTGCCGGCGTCCATGACGGGATCAGCGCCACCGGCGTCCAGCTGGGCGGCGACACGGGGCTGTCGACGATCGTCACCGGCGGGGTGAGGCTGACCGGCTCGATCTCGGCCAGCGCCTACGAGGGCGACGCGGTCGGGCTGAAGCTGAACGCCGGCGCCACGGCCGACACCCTGTGGAACACCGGCTCGCTCGCCGCCTCGGTCACCGGCGACACCGCCGTCACCGCCAAGGCCCTGAGCATCGCGGCCGGGGCCGGCATGACCAGCGTGACCAACGCCGGGACGATCAGCGCCACCGTCGCCGGCGAGGGCGGGTCGTCCTACGCCATCATCGACGACAGCGGCGGGCTGAAGACCGTCACCAACACCGGCAGGATCACCGCCTATGTCGTCGCCACCGACGATGAATACGACACCGACGACACCGACACCGACGCCAGCAACGAGGTCATCCACGGCACGGCGACGGCCATCGACGTCTCGAAGAACACCACCGGCGTGACCATCGTCCAGAGCGGGGTCAATGACGGCGACGACGGCGATGATGGGGTAGCCGACGCCGATGCGGACGGCGACGGTGTGGACGACGCCGACGAGCCTCTGATCCGTGGCAGGGTGCTGTTTGGCTCCGGCGCCGACAGCCTGTCGATCCTGAACGGCGGCCTGATCGGCGACGTGTCGTTCGGCGCGGGCGCCGACCGCCTGACCATCGACGGCACGGGCTACATGATCGGCGCCCTGACCGACAGCGACGGCCTGTTGGATATCCGGATCGGCGACGGCTCGCTGGGCCTGACCAACACCGAGACCATCAAGGCCACCAGCCTGACCCTGGGCGCCGACAGCACGCTGGTGTTCTCGATCGACCCCACCGCCGGGACCCAGACCAAGCTGGTGGTCGACACCGCCACGATCGAGACCGGCGCCACCCTGGGCCTGAACTTCAAGAGCCTGCTGACCACCCCGACCACCTATACGGTGATCCAGGCCGGCAGCCTGACGGCCGGGACGATCAACCAGGACCTGCTGGGCCACACCTCCTACCTGTATGTCGCCAACGCCTATGCCTCGGGCAACGACATCGACATCGACGTGCGGCGGCGCACGGCCTCGGAAGCTTCGATGTCGCGCAGCCAGACCAGCGCCTATGACGCGGTGTTCGCGGCCCTGTCGAACAACACCGACGTCGCCGGCGCCTTTCTGAACCAGAGCACCCGCGACGGCTTCTTCAACCTCTATGACCAGATGCTGCCCAGCCAGGGCGAGGGGCTGTTCTCGGCCCTGCAAACCGTGCAGCAGCAGATCTCGGCGGCCACGGCCAACCGGCCAGACCTCGGCGACCGCTACGGCCCCGACAGCGTCTGGGTGCAGGAGATCAACGCCTTGGTCCGCCGCGAGGATGGGGACACCCAGGGCTCCGACACCCAGGCCCTGGGCATGGTGGCCGGCTACGAGGCCATGGGCGACGCCGGCGGGGCGCTGGGGGTCACCCTGGCCGCGGTCAGCCTGGAAGAGCACGACACCGTCGCCAAGGCCGGCGAGAAGACCACCGCCTCGATGCTGCAGGCCGGCCTCTACTGGCGCCGGTCGGTCGGCGGCTGGCGTTTCAACCTGGGCGGCGGGGTCGGCTACAGCCGCTTCAACGGCGACCGGACCTTCCTCAGCGAGGATGTCGACGGCGACGGCGCGGCGGACGTCAAGCTGACCAACACTGCGGCGTGGAACGGCATGGTCGCCAACGCCTTCGCGGGCTTGGCCTACGAGGCCCGGCTCGGCGAGGTCTATCTGCGACCCGAGGCTCGGCTGGACTATGTCTGGCTGTGGGAGGGCGAGCGCAAGGAGCACGGCGGCGGTTCGGGCTTCGACCTGACCGTGGCTTCGCGGCAGGCCGACAACCTCAGCGGCGACCTGGGCCTGGTGCTGGGGAGGCAGTACGGCAAGGACGTCTGGGTGCGACCCGAACTGCGGGTCGGCTATCGCCAGACCCTGGCCGGGGCCATGGGCGACACCATCGCCAGCTTCGCGGGCGGGACGCCGTTCACCCTGGCCGCCTCTGGCGACGAGACCGGCGCGGTCACCCTGGGCTTCGCCCTCCGCGCCGGTTCGAACCTGTCCTACCTGGCCTTGGAAGGCGGGGCCGAGGCCTCGCGCAAGCAGACCAAGTACACCCTGCGGCTGAGCGGAAGGGCGATGTTCTGACTATGGACAAGCGCATCCTGATCCTCGACGGCGACCCCGTCGCCCGCCACGACATGACGGGCCTGCTCGCCGGCTACGGCCTGACCACGCTGGGGGCTGGCAGCGCCCGCGAGATGGAGCAGATCCTGCGCGAAACCCAGGTCAACCTGGTGATGCTGGACATGATGCTGCCCGACGCCTCTGGGCTGTCGGTCTGTTCGCGCCTGCTCAGCCTGCCCTCCCCGCCGGCGATCATGGTGGTCTCGGACTCGGGCGAGGAATGCGACGTCGTGGTGGGCCTGGAGTTCGGGGCCGACGACTATGTGGTCAAGCCTTACCGCCCACGCGAGCTGCTGGCCCGGGTCAGGGCGGTGCTGCGCCGCCACGACGACACGCGCCATGACGAGTCGGCCCGCGCGACCCCGTCCGTCTATCGGTTCGACGGCTGGCGGCTGAATGTCGCCACCCAGGACCTGTTCGATCCGCGCGACCGGCCCGTGCCGCTGTCGACCGCCGAGTTCCTGGTGCTGTGGGCGCTGGTCGACAAGCCCAACCAGGTCCTGACCCGTGACGCCCTGCGCCAGGGCCCGCCCGACGCCCATGCCCGACCGGCGCCGCAGCAGGTCAATGTCGCCATCAGTCGGTTGAGGAGCAAGCTCGACCGCATCGACGGCGGCGCCGGGCTGATCCGCACCATCCGCCACCTGGGCTACATCTTCGCGGCCCGCGTGGAGCGGGTGGAGGGCTGACACCCGTTCGCCGCCCCGCCTCGGATGTCGGGGCCGACCATCTAGGCCGCCGCCTGCGCCGGCCGGTACCGCGTGGCGTCGGTCACGTATTCGGCATGGCCGTAACGGACCAGCAGCCGGCGCACCCGGCGTTTCAGAACGGCGTCGGCCGCCCGGCGCAGACCCGGAACCTGGAGCGCGACGTCGAAGGCTGCCATCCGCATCGTCACGCCCACGGCCACCACCGTGAAGACCAGCCGGTCGGCCAACCCGACCTCGACGCCCATTCGCGCCGCCGCCGCCCGGTCGCCCCGCATGAAGTGGCGCAGAAAGAAGGCCTTGGCGAAACGCCGTTCGACACGGTCGTGCAGGCGGTTGGGCAGGGAGCGGTCGGGCGGCAGGTAGGCCGCCAGGGTGGCGCGGATCAGCGCGCCGCAGGTTTGGTCGTCGAAGCCTTGGCGCAGGGTGGAGTCGCGGGCGGTCATGGTCCGCACGATCCCCTCGGGCGTGTCGGCCAGCAGGTCGCGCGGCAGGCCCAGCAGAAAGCAGCGGTAGCGCGCCAGCTCGACCTTGGCCCGCTCCTGGGCGGTGAACCGGCGGCGGCCCTGGCGCAGCATCTTGAACGCCATCAGGTAGATCGGGATCAGGCCGGCCGGCATCTGATCGACCTGGGGGATCGGCACGCCGTAGACCGACGCGTCCCAGCGACCCGACCGCAGCGCATTGAACCGCACCATCGAGTGCATCAGCCGCACCATGGCCGCCGCCTTGAACCCGGCGCCGTGGCGCTCCAGCGCGCCGGGCAGCACCGTGGTGGTGAAGAAGGTCGCGGTCTCGTTGACCCGCCGGGCGGCGCTGGCGTTGGTCAGGGTCCCGGTCAGGGCCATGGGCAGGGCCGAGTATTTGTTCAGGAAGGTGGCCACGAATGCGCTGCGGATCGCGAACGGCGCCAGGTGGGCCATGACGTTGAGCTCCAGCCGCGCCCCCTCGCGCACCAGGTCCATGTCGATCCAGTCGGGCCGGGCCTCCATGTCGGCGATGAAGGCGGCCAACTGCGGCGGCGCCGAGGCCACCGCCTCGACGCCGTGCTCGCAGGTCGCGACCAGCATGTCGATCAGCCGGCGAAAGCCGTATTGCGGGATCAGGGCGGCATAGGCGTCGGCGACCACGTCGCCCAGCATCGTATAGGCCTGGATCCGGTCCAGGTCGTCCTGGGTCACCGCCACGCCCAGCGGCGCGCGGTCGCGCACCACGGCCTTGGAGGCGTCCAGCGTGAAGCGCTCCGGCGCGGCGTCGAAATCGACGGCGCCGTACAGCGCCGGCAGCAGCGTCTTCTGCGACGCCACCTTGGCGCGGACCTGGTCGATGGAGAGGCTCATCGGCGCTCCTGAGCTTGCCGCCGCGACGGGCGGCTCTGGTGTCGGCGCAAAGGTTATGTAAGCGTCGTTCAGGTTTCTACTCGCCTTCTCGCGACGTGGGTCGGGCGCCGCACCAGGGGTGGCAAGTGACTGAAAGACAACGCAGAATGCCGCGTCAGGCCCGCTCGGAATCGACGATCGACGCGATCCTGGACGCGACCTTTCAACTTCTCGAGGCCGACGGGATCGACCGGCTGACGACCAATCGCATCGCCGAACGGGCCGGGGTCAGCATCGGTACGCTCTACCAGTACTTCGCCGGCAAGCAGGACCTCCTGGCCGCCCTGGCCCAGCGCCGCGCCGCCAGCGTCCGTGACGCCATCGCCGAGACGGTGATCGAGCGCCCGGACATCGGCAGCGTACGGGCGATCGTCCGGTCTCTGATGAAGGGCGTGGAGGGCTCGCCCGCCACCGGCCAGGTGCTGTTCGAGGCCCTGTTCCAGAAGGGCAAGGACGGGATGCTGGCGCACCACCACCAAGCCTTCCTGGCGGCCATCGCCGGCCGGGCGCGGCTGGAGATCGCCTTGACCAACGAGTCGGCCTTCGTCCTGACCCACGCCGCAGTCGGTCTGCTGCGCGCCGCGGCGGCCGAACCCGACCTGGCGCTGGATCCGGCCAAGCTGGAGGACGAACTGGTCCGGCTGATGGAAGCCTATGTCGCGGCGCTGGCGCAGGGGCCGCGATAGCCCCCGGCCTTTGGGGCGCGCCGCCCGCACGGCGCGAATGTTTCGCTCCAATGCCGCCCTGTTTCGGCCCGATACAAACCGGCGCCAAAAAGGACGCGGGGAAGCCTGACAGTCCGGATCTCCGCGACGCTTCGCCCATGGCCAAGGTCCAGGCGCGAACATAATCTGGCTGTATGTCCGCCGTCATGACCCTGAACGCCCTCGCCGAGACCGCCACCGTCCTGCTGGTCGAGGACGACGACGTGCTGCGCGCGGAGATGGCCGGCTATCTGGCCGGCCAGGGCTATACCGTGCGCCAGGCCGCCGACGTGCCCGCGGCCCGCCAGGTGCTGGAGACCCGTCCCATCGACGTGCTGGTGCTGGACGTCAACCTGCCGGGCGAGAACGGCCTGTCGCTGTGCCGCCAGGTGTCGGGGACCGACGGGCCGGCGATCCTGCTGCTCAGCGCCCTGGGCGACCCGGTCGACCGCATCGTAGGGCTGGAACTGGGCGCCGACGACTACGTGGTCAAGCCGATCCCCCCGCGCGAGCTGCTGGCCCGGGTCAAGGCCCTGCTGCGGCGCCGGGCGGGCGGCAAGGGTCCGCGCAGCCACGTGCGGCTGTTCGCCGGCTTCCGCCTGGACGCCGCCGCCCGCCAGCTGACCGCGCCCAATGGCGTGCTGCTGCTGCTGACCCCCGGCGAGTTCACCATCCTGTCGACCCTGGCCGACCATGCCCGCTCGGTGGTGTCGCGCGACGAGCTCCTGACCATCATCGCCGGCGAGACGGTCGAGAACCTCGGCCGCCGTGTCGACCTGCATATCAGCCGCCTGCGTCGCAAGATCGAGGCCCAGTCCGAGCAGCCCCTGATCCGCACCTATCGGGGCATGGGCTACATGCTGGACGCCAAGGTCACGCTGGAATGACGGCCTGGGGGCGCCTCGCGGGAAGGGTCTTCCAGCGTCGATGGCCCAGCCCGCCGATCGCCGTCCAGGTGATGGCCCTGCTGCTGGCCGGGCTGGTGGCGGCCCAGACCGTGACCCTGGGGCTGACGGTGCTGCTGCCGCCGGCCCCGCCGATGCACCACAGCCTGGCCGACATCGCCGCCGGCCTGCGCGGGGCCGTGCCCGACGACGACGCCGACCGCCCCCTGGTCCGCACGGTCGAGACCCAGCCGCCCAGCCTGCAGAGCCCCGGCTGGGTCGCCTCCGAACCCGCCCGCGCCGACCTCGCTCGCCTGCTGAACGCGCCGCGTGACGACGTCCGCCTGCTGTTCTACGCCCCGCCGCCGTTCGCCGGCGCCGAGAGTCGCCGCCCCGGACGCTCGCCTCTGGCCCTGCTGCTGACCACCTACGCCGAGGCTCAGACCCTGCCGCCGGGCCTCGGGCCGGGCGGGATCGGCGGTCCGGGCGGCGGCATGGGGCCGATCGGGCCGGGAATGGGCGGCGTCCAGATCCGCCAGGGCTTTCCGTCCGACGGAGGGATGCGCGCCGCCACCGGCCAGCGCGTCTTCCAGGCCGGCGACCCGGGCGGCCAGCGGATCTTCAGCTACTCCTCGTCCGCCGCGGCGGCCGGGCGCTCGGCTGACCCGCTGTTCGCCGCGCCGTTCCGTTCGCGGGCGACCACGACCCTGCCCGACTCGCTGCGGGGACCAGCCCCGCCCGCCCCGCCCCTGGATCCGGTCGCCGACGCCGTCGCCCGCGAGCCGACCTTGAAGCGCCCCCCGCCGCCCCAGCCCCTGACCGCGACCGCTCCGGTCGTCGAGCCTGTCCAGGCCGCGCCGCACGTCGCCCTACCCGCGCCCTCGCCGCCGCCGGCCAAACCCCAGCCCGAGCCGGAGGCGACGATCGGCCGCCCCCTGGCCGCGCCGGCGACGCGCAGCCTGTTCGGCCTGGCCCCGCCGCCCTTCATCGAAGGCGACTTCGTGGCCGCCCTGCGCGTCGGTCCAAACCAGTGGGCGACCCTGCGCCCCCAACCCGAGGCCTTCCCCAATAGCTGGCAGCGCCGGGTGCTGATGTGGTTCGCCCTGTCCCTGGCGGTGGTGGCGCCGCTGGGCTGGATCTTCGCCCGCCGTCTGGCCGCGCCCCTGGCCGGCTTCGCCGCCGCCGCCGAGCAGTTGGGCCGCGACCCGGCCTCGCCAGTCATCGTCGCCGACGGTCCCGCCGAGATCGGCCGCGCCGCCCGGGCCTTCAACGCCATGCAGGGACGTCTGAGCCGCTACATCACCGATCGCACCGCGATGATCGGCGCCATCTCGCACGACCTGCGCACGCCCCTGGCCCGCCTGCGCTTCCGCCTGGAGCGCGCCTCGCCGTCGCTGCGCCGCGAGATCGGCCAGGACCTGGACCAGATGGAGGCGATGATCACCTCGGTGCTGGCCTTCATGCGCGAGGACGCCGAGGCCGGCGCCCGCCAGCGGGTCGACCTGCGCTCGCTGCTGGAATGCGTGATCGACGAGGCCGAGGTCACCGGCGGCGACGTGGCGCTGGAGCCCGGCGAACCGGCCGAGGTCGAGGTGTCAGTGCTGGGCCTGCAGCGGGTCTTCGCCAATCTCCTCGACAACGCCGTCAAGTATGGTGACAGCGCCCGGGTCGCCCTGCACGTCGAGGGCGACGAGACGGTGGTCGAGATTCGCGATAGCGGGCCGGGCCTGGAACCCGAAGACCTGGAGCGGGTGTTCACGCCCTTCTACCGCGGCGTCGAGGCCCGCGGCTCCAGCAAGCAGGGCGTGGGCCTGGGCCTCAGTTCCGCCCGCTCCATCATCCGCGCCCACGGCGGCGACATCCGGCTGAGCCTGCCGGGCGAGGGCCTGCTGGTGCAGGTGCGCCTGCCGCTGGTCGGAACCGCGGAGGTCCGGCCGCCGGCGCGGCTGCAGGCGGCGGAGTAGCGGCCGGATCAGGCGGCCGCGACGCCGCAGTATCGGTCGAGGAAGGCCTGGTGGTTCGGCAGGCTGCCGACCGCGCGGGCGATGTTGCCGCTCAGGTCGGCCAGAGCGGCGCGCAGTTGCTCGGGCGGCATCAGGCGGCCCATCTGGTGGTGGGCGACCGGCTCCAGCCGCTGGCCCAGCATCACCTGCAACCAGGAATCGACCTGGAACAGCTCGCCCGGAGCCTGGAAGGCCTGGGCGCTCTCGTGGAACAGGGCGATGCGCTGGGCCAGGCTGTCGGGGATGTCCATGGTCCGGCAACGGTCCCAGAACGGGCTGTCGGTCCGCTCGGTCAGCTTGTAGTGCAGGATGATGAAGTCGCGGATCTTCTCCAGTTCGTCGACGGCTTGCTGATTGTAGCGAGCGACGACGGCGTCGCTGACCCCGCCGAACGGGAACAGCTGCATCAGCCGCGTCACCCCGATCATGATCAGGTGGATCGAGGTCGATTCCAGCGGTTCCACGAAGCCGCTGGCCAGGCCCAGGGCGATGCAGTTCTTCGACCAGGTCTTGCGCCGTCGGCCCGTGCGGTAGCGGATCACCCGCGGCTCGATCAGCCGCTCGCCGTCCAGCGCGCCCAGCAGGGTCTCGCGGGCCTGGTCGTCGGACATGTAGTCGTCGCAGTACACCAGGCCGTTGCCCACCCGGTGCTGCAGCGGGATCTTCCAGCGCCAGCCGGCCTGGTGGGCGATGGCGCGGGTATAGGGAACCGCCGGACCGGTCGAACGGGTCTGCACCGCCAGGGCGCTGTTGGTTGGCAGCCAATGGCTCCAATCCTCGTATCCTGCCTTCAGGGTCTGTTCGATCAGCAGGCCCCGGAAGCCCGTGCAGTCGATGAACAGGTCGCCCTCGACCCGGTCGCCGTTCTCGAGAACCAGAGCCCGGATGAAGCCGGTCTCCGGATGCCGCTCGACCTGACCGATCTTGCCCTCGATCCGCCGCACGCCCAGGCCCTCGCTCATCTGGCGCAGGAAGCCGCCATAAAGCGTGGCGTCCAGGTGATAGGCATAGTTCAGCTCGGGCCCTTCGCCGACCGAGAACCGGTCGGCAAGGGCCGCCTGCAACTCGAAACAGTAGTCACCCAACTCGCCGCCGAAGCCGGCCGCCCGGGCCTGCAGCCAGAAGTGATGGAAGCTCCCCATCCAGTTCGACTTCCCGACCTGGCCGAACGAGTGGATGTAGCGGTCGCCCACCCGGCCCCAGTCCTCGAACGAGATGCCCAGCTTGAACGTCGCCTGGGTGGCGCGCATGAAGGCTGGCTCATCGATGCCCAGGAGGGCGTTGAAGGTGCGCGCCGTGGGGATCGTCGACTCCCCCACCCCGACCGTGCCGATCTCATCGGACTCGACCAGGCTGATGTCGAGCAACGGACCTAGCTGCCTGGCCAGCGCCGCCGCCGCCATCCAGCCCGCGGTGCCGCCCCCGGCGACGACGACCTTCTTCACGACCTGGTCCTGCATGGGGTCCCTCCGGCGGCCGTCAGCGGTTCAAGCGGTTGAGCAGATAGGCCCGCAGCCGTCGGGCCTTGCGTTCGTCCAAGGGCGAGAGGTCGCCGCGCGCCGCCTCGGGCAAGTGCGCGCCCGCCCGATCCGCGGGACCGAAGACGTAGTAGTCGAACAGTTTTTTCCAGGCCTGCTTCTCGAAATCCGGCCGGTCGCGAAGGCTGAGCAGGCCGTGCAGCAGGGTGTTCATCGGGCTGTCCATGAAGGCCGGCGCGGCGTTCCACCAGTAGTTCACCAGCACGTTGAACGGATCCAGCGCCTCGACCTGATGCCACCACAGGGCCGGATAGACCAGCACGTCGCCGGGCTCGAGCTCCGCCACCTGGGCCGCCGCCAGGGCGTCCCAGAACCTTGGGAACCGCGCAAGGTCCGGCGCGTCGAAATCGACCATGCTGACCGCCTGGCCGCCGGGCGTGGGGTCCAGCGGGCCGGGATAGAGGTTGTCCACCTGTTCGGGCGGGAGCAGCGTGAACCGCCGCCGGCCCACGGCGCAGACGGCGATGTTGTTGGACATGTCGTAATGGGCCGCCGCCACCGTGCGATTGCCGATCCAGATGCTGGCCAGAGGCGTCGCGTCGCCCAGGGCGGCGAGGTCCAGGCCCAGGTCGTTCTCGGCGCGCAGGCCGGGCAGATAGGCGTCGATGTCGCTGGAGCCGATATAGAACGACGGACCGTCGACCACGTGCAGTTGCTGCTCGACCCGCTCCAGAAAGGCGCGCAGCGGCGCCCGCTCGGTCTGGAAGTTCAGGCGGGAGACCTCGGCGTCGTAGCCGAACCGTCCCTTGATCTCCGGCGCGCCGATATAGGCTACGAAGCGTTCGCCTCGGTCGTACTCCAGCAGATGATCCATGGCCGCGCGCGGCGAGGCCAGGCCGGCCCGCACCAGGGGCCAGTCGCGCGCCAGGCCGCGGAAGATCGTCGGCCGCTGTTGGGTCAGGATCTCGTCGAACGGGATCTGGCCGGCCGCCAGCCCCTCGACCACCGGCGTCCTGCGGGCGATGTCGATCATCGGCCCCCTCCCGCTCAAGCCGCCAGGGCCCGCTTGCGGTTCTTCAGCTCGACGAGGGTCCCGACATTGCCCAGGGACGACAGCACCCATTGGGCGGCCGCCAGGAAGCCGGCCTGATGCAGCGCCGCCAGCGCGGGGCCGTCCAGGGCGGCGAACCGCGCCTGGGAGATCGTGTAGAGGTCGGGCAGGTCGTACTGGACATGGTCGTCCAGCTTGATCTCCACGTCGACCGGTTCGACCAGCTCGGCCGCCGCCAAGGACTCGAACATCGCCTTGCCGATCTCCAGGCCGTCATAGATCAGGCCCAGCAGGCGAGCCACGTGCTGGAGGTAGGGCGAATTGCCCCCGGCGGGCAGGAACACCGGTTCGCCCTCGCCGGCCCGAACACGCGGATGGTCCAGGTCGACATGGATCATCGGCTCGCCGTCGCGCTCGCGCAGAGCGATCGAGAACGGCCCGCGCTGCTGGACGGCGGGCACGTAGCGGGCGTTCCAGCCCCGCTGGTCAAGGAACAGGTTCTCGTCGCGGTCCAGGCCCAGCAGGGCGACGGCCTGGAACGCCCCGTCGGCGTCCTTGCGGAAGAAGATCGGGTATTCGCGCTGCACCGCCTCGAACTCGGTGGGGAAGACCAGCACCTGGTTGATGTTGTCGCCGAACGCGGCGCCGTGCCCCGTGAGGACGCGCAGGTCGCCATGGTCGACATTGTTGAGCAGCACTCTGTTGGTCATGTCCGCCCTTCGCCCAAGCGACGCCTCATCGGTTCGATGCGCGGTCATTCTAGAGAAGAAAGGGCCGCTGCGAACAGCGACCCTTTCCCAATCCAGGCGGGCCCTGAGACCCGCCATCGTCCTCGTCCTTTAGAAGCGGTAGCGCGCGCCCAGCAGGAAGCGACGGTCAAGTTCCTGCGCGTACCACAGCTGGTTTTCGTCGCGCGCATAGGTACGCAGGCTCTCCTTGGTCAGGTTGATGCCCTCCAGCGAGATCGCCAGCTGGGGCGTGACGTCGTAGCTGACGTTGAAGTCCAGCTGGGCGAACGGCGCGACGAACACCGGGTTGCGCGAGCCGCCGCGATTGGTGGCCTGCAGGAACTTGTCGCGCCAGTTATAGGCCAGCCGGGCCGAGATCCCGTTCTTGTCGTAGATCAAGGTGGCGTTGGCCGTGTCGCTCAGGCCCAGCAGGGCGAACTGGTCCTCGCCCGGATCCGAGGCGATGTCGAAGCCGACGTCGCCGCGCACCAGGGTATAGGCCGCGGCGATCCCGAAGCCGGTGTCGCCGAAGAAGTGCTGGGCGGCGATTTCGAAGCCGTGGATCTTGCCGGTCTTGTTGTTGATCGGCTGGGCGACCTGGAAGTTGAACAGCGGGTCGGCCGCGTTGGGGCTGATGTCGGTATTGGCCAGGACCTGGTCGACGAAGGCCTGGTTCAGGTCTCCCGAGGGACCGCGATTGGCCTGGAACACGGCCGTGGCGGCCGCGACCGAGCCCGTGGACTGGATCAGGGACGTCATCGTGAACAGGTTGACGTCGGTCTGGTCGGCTCCGATCGTCGTCAGCGAGGCCTTGGCGTCGCCCGACCGCGTGCCGGCGGCCCCGGAGCTGGCGTCACGCAGGCCGAACAGGGTCTGGGTGAAGGTGCCGGTGCCGACGAAGTTGTTGACGCGCTTCTCGAAGAAGCCCGCCGACACATAGCTGCTGGGCTTGTAGTACCACTCGACCGAGACGTCGAAGTTGTCCGAGATCAGCGGCTGCAGTTCGGGGTTGCCACGGGTGCCCAGGGGGATGGCGCCGTTGGCGGTCGGGCGGTTGGGCGCGCCGGCCGAGACCGAGGCGAACAGGTTGCCGTAGTCAGGACGGGCGATCGTGCGGCTGAACGAGAAGCGGCCGATCAGGTCCTTGGCCAGGTCCATCTGGAAGTCCAGGGCCGGCAGCAGGTTGCTGTACTTGTTGCTGCCGGAGACGGGCGAGTAGGTGGTCGTCGTGTCGACGCGGAAGTCGTTGTCGGCCGTCCAGACGATGGCCTGCGGGGTGCGGATCAGCGAGACCGACTTCGACTTGGTCTCCTCGTAGCGCACGCCGGCCACCATGCTGGCGTTGCGGCCCGCCAGTTCGCCCTTCCAGGTCAGCTGGGCGTAGCCGGCCCAGATGTCCTCGTCGACCTTGTTGTTGTCCTGGCCGGTGACGCCCACCGCGTTGCCGCGGGCGACATAGGCTGGCGACAGGGCGTTGTAGAGGTCGATCGCGTCGGCCCGGAAGGCGATCAGCCCCGTGCCGGTCTGCTTGGGGTCGAGGTTGTCGAACCGGCAGGCCAGGCAGAACTGCTTGACCAGGCTGCCGGCGTATTGCGACACGTCGCGCGGGTTCGAGATGCCCCAGCTGCCCAGGTCCTGCTGGGTGTTGATGCTGGTCTGGCTCATCTTCGAGGTGCGGTAGTTGAAGCCGAAGTCGAAGCGGCTGCCGTTGTCGTCCAGCTCGTAGGACGCGTCGGCGCGGATCTCCTTGACCTCCTGCTGCTGGCGCTGGGCCGAGGTGCGGGCCACCTGGCTGCCCAGGTCGCCGATGTCGAGCACGCCATTGCCGTTGCCGCGCGGCAGGGCGTCGTTGATCGTCACCGACTGGATCGGGATCTTGCCGCTGTAGTCCACCGAGTGCGACGAGATGATCGGCGCGCCGATGCTGACCGAGGTCGAGCTGGTGCCGTTCGGCGCGTCGGGAGCGCTGTCGGCCTTCGAGATGTGGCCGTCCACCGAGACCTTGAAGCGGTCGTTGACGTCCCACACGCCGTTCAGGCCGAACGACTTCAGGGTGTCCTCGTTGGCCCGGTACTGCTGCTCGAAGCCGGTGTCCTTCACGCCGCTGAGGTTTTCCTGCAGGAAGACCGCCGTGGCGACCACGGGATTGTCGTCGAAGGTCACCCGGTCGAACGGCCGGTTGAACCAGTTGGTCTGGTCGTTGCGCCGCTCGTAGGTCTTGTTGCGGGCGTAGAGCGCGTCGGCCGTGATGGTCACGCTCTCGACCGGCCGCCACTGCAGGGTGGCCTGGCCGTTCAGGCGTTCGCGCTGGCCTTGCGAGAAGTGGTAGCGGCTGTCGTTGGGGATCGCCACCAGGGTGTTGGGATTGGACGGCGCGTTGGTGATCTGGGTCGCGCCGCCGTTGCGGACGAAGCCGTTGGCCGGATTGATGAAGTCGGCGTAGGTGCGGATGTTCCAGTCGTTGGAGGTGACGCTGCGGCTGGTGAAGTTGCGCTTCTGATAGCTGCCGAACAGGCTGACGCCGAATTTCTCGTCCGCGTCGGTCCAGTTCAGCAGGCCCGAGACTTCCGGCGTGTACTTGGACGTATCCTCCAGCTTCTCGTCCATGCTGGTGTCGTAGACGCCCTTGACGCCGATGCTGCCGCTGAGGCCGCTCTCGCGGGCGTCGAACGGGTGGCGGGTCTTGACGTTGATCGTGGCGCCGATGCCGCCCGACGGGATCGCCGCCCGGCCGGTCTTGTAGACCTCCAGGGTCGAGACCCCTTCCGAGGCCAGGTTCGAGAAGTCGAACGAACGGCTGGTGCCGGCCGCAAAGTCGACCGACTGGTCGCCGCCGACGGTGGAGACGTTGGCCGTGGGCATGGTGCGGCCGTTGACGGTCACCAGGTTGAAGCCGCCACCGAAGCCGCGGACCGTGACCTGCGAGCCTTCGCCATTGCTGCGGTCGATCGACACGCCGGTGATGCGCTGCAGCGATTCCGCCAGGTTGGTGTCGGGGAACTTGCCGATGTCCTCGGCCGAGATCGCATCGACGACGCCGCTGTTGGTGCGCTTGATCTCGATCGATCGCTCCAGCGACGCCCGGATGCCGGTCACGACGATCTCGTCGACCGTGCTGTTTTCGTTGTTGGTCTGAGCCTGGGCCTGCCCGCCGGCGAACACCGCCATGGACAGCGCCAGCAAGGAGGCAGAGGTGTTCAGGCGACGGTGTCGCTTCATGGCCGTTTCCCCGCGCAAGGCCCCCACACGGAGGGCTCGGTTCTTTTTGTTTCAGCGCCGATAACTTCGCCCGGCGATTTTTTGACGATCCTCGTCAAAAACAACCGGACGTCGACAACTCCGTTAGCGGTAACATCAGTATCTGAACTCGGTCAAGCAGCCGAAAATGAATTCTGACAGCGCTGTTTCGGCTTATAATTCATACAAATGCCTCGAAAGCCAGGCAGCGCAGGCGAATTATGCCTTTTTGACGACGAAGCTTTTTTCACGCTGGCCAACCCATTGTTGCAGACCAGACACAGAGGATCGCTGCAACCGCTAGGCCTGAAAGGGATTTGAAGCTCTACCACGGCGGTCACGCGCGGCTCTCCTCCACGCCGAGTCGCGAAGGTGCGCGAGACAAACCCCGTTGACGCAACCGGGGAGACTGTTACCGCTATCTTCGGCTTTGAGAGCCGGCGCTCTTGAACGCTTGCTCGATCCGCCCGTGGACCACTTCAGGGGCCGCCATCCCAGATGTCGGCCCCGCCTTTTCGATCACAGCCCGGCAAAGCTCACGCCGCCGGATCCACCTTCGCCCAGGCCCGTCGCTCGGCGCCGAACCGGTCTGGAACCACCGTGCAAGCCACGTCCAGAACCATGGTCGAGCGGGTCTTCGGGTCGTAGGGAGGCCAGGCCGGCTGTCCCGGCGCGCTCGGCCGGCCCGTCCGCGCGAAGTTGGCCCACATGGCGCTGACATTGCGCGCCGCGGCGAAGCGGTCGGCCCGGCTGCCGGCCAAGGTGTCGGGCGAGGCGACGGTGTTGAACACCAGGGGGATGTCGCTGGCGTGCATGGCCCCCAGCTCGATGTCGGTCCCGTCCATCCTGCGGTTCGAGCGATAGGCGATGTTGTAGACATAGGCTGGCGCCCGGCCTTGGGCCGCCTTGCGTTCGGCGGCGAGCACCGAACCCGCGCCCATGGCGTAGTAGCTGGCCGCCGCCAGGTAGATATCGCTGGGCGTCGCGCCCGGACGGTCTGAGCGGTAGGCGTCGATCAGGGCCGGGGCCTTGTCGCCGAACCTGCCCGACAGCCGCGCTTTCAGCCCCGCCTCGTCCAGCCGGAACGCCTCGACGTCCTTGCCCGTCCAGGCGAAGAAGGCCGCTTCGTTGTCCAGCCAGCCGATCATCAGCGGCTTGTCGGCGGCGCTGGCGGGGGCGGTGGGATCGAACGGATGATGCGGCAGCAAGTCGCCGTCGAGGATCGGGCCATAGGTTCCCGGCGTCAGCGACTGGATCCCGCGCCAGCCGCCGCTGTCGCTCTTGACCTTGGCGTTCAGCGCCTTCTGGGCGGCCAGGATCTGGGGCGCGGGAACGTCGAGCACCTCGCGCCAGTCGGCCGGGGCGATCTCCAACTGCTCCAGGAACATCCGCGTCGTCTGGGCCGCAACGTCGGGGGTGGTTATCCGCACCACCGGCCCGCTCTGGATAATCGCCTTGGAGAATAGCGGCGCGACCGACGGCATCGCGTAGAGGCACGAGGTCTTGGCCCCGCCGCCGCTTTCGCCGAAGATCGTCACATTGGCCGGATCACCGCCAAAGGCCTCAATGTTCCGCTGTACCCACTTCAGGGCCAGCACGATGTCGGACAAACCCTGGTTGCCCGAGCCGGCGTAGTCGGCCCCGCCCAGCTCGCCCAGGTACAGATAGCCCAGCACGCCCAGCCGGTGGTTGGTGGCCACCACCACCACGTCGTGCTCACGGGCCAGCATGGAACCGTCCTGGGCGGTGCTGCCCCCGGAGCCGGTCGTGTAGCCGCCGCCATGGCTGTAGACCATCACCGGCCTGCCCTTGCCGCCGCCGGCCGGAGTCCAGACGTTCAGCACCAGGCAGTCCTCGCCGGGCGGGGGCTCGTTCTTGCCATAGACCGTGGTCGGGTCCTGCAGCGACGGCGTCCCGAGCCTGGTGGCGTCGAACACGCCGGTCCAGGGCGCGACCGGACTGGCCGGCTTGAAGCGGTTCATGCCCGAGACGCTGGCCCCATAGGGCACGCCCTTGTAGGCGTCGACGCCGCCGGTCCGCGCGCCGCGCAGCCGCCCCTCGGCGATCTGGACTTCCACGGCCTCGGACGGCGCGTCGGCGGCGCAGGCGGCCATCGGCATGGCCAGGACGCCAGCCGCCGCCCCCGTGGCCAGGAGCCGGCGGCGATTGATGTCGGCGTTGCGGATCAAGGACGTCACGGGCAACTCCTGTTTCGATGGACCGCCAAGGCGGAACTAGGATCCATCCCGAAGGCGCCTGGACTTCCTAGCCCGACCTTGGTCGGCGACGCGGAGCAACGGCCTATCGGCACATCCTGTCGAGCTCCGCGAAGGGCAAGTCCAGCTTGGGGACCGGCAGGCCCTTGGCCTTCATGGCGTTCTCCAGCGTGGTCGGCGCCTCGGTCGCCTGCGTCTTGAAGTCGGCCGCGTAGAACTTGTCACGCTCGGCCTCCTCCAGGCTGACGAACTTGGCGCCGTTGTCCTGGTACATCTTCAGCAATCGCGGCATGACCCGGGCGTCGAAGGCTCCGGCGTGCATCAGCTGCACATAGGCAATGTCGCGGCCGTACAGCGTGGCCGACAGGCGGCGCGAATAGTCCAGGCTGTCCTTGGCGGCCTTCAGGTAGCTGGCCTCCAGCGACGCCACCGCCGCCGCGTCGCCCTTGACCATGCAGCGAGCATAGGGCTCGTTCCAGGCGTAGTCGCCGAAACTCATGGTCACGCTGGCGATGCGGTAGCCATGGGCCTTGAGCAGCTTGCGCGCCGCGACGTGCTTTTCCGGCGTCTCGCCCTCGCTGAGGAATGGATAGCGCAGCCAGCGCCAATCCTGGCCGGCCATGTGCCTTTGCAGCAGCGCCTCGTTGCGGACGAGGTCGGCCTCCCAGTCGGCCAGGCCGTGGGTGTTCAGGTCCAGATGCGACCAGGTGTGGTTGGCCAGCGGGTGACCGGCCGCGCGCCACAGCGACAGCACGCCCACCGAGTCCGGCTCGCGCTCTTCGTGCACACCGTTGACGAAGCCGTATACCGGCCCCGTCCTCGCATCGTGGAAGGCGGCCAGCAGCCGGCCGGCCACGTCGATGCGGCTGACGCCCGGCGGCAGGGCGCTGTGGGCGGGCAGGTCGTCGAAGGTCAGGGCGATCTTCACTGGAGTGGCGGCTTGCGCGGCGCCCATCGTCGTCGCGGCGACCAGAGGCGCGATGCAGCGCGTCAACACCCGCACCCACGCGCGCTCGATACCCATGCGTCCTCCCGCTTCATTCCTTGGCGAATGATAACGCTACCATTTATGCCACCCTTCGCCTTCGCCGCAAGGCCGATCGCACGACGCCGACGCCCCGCGCGAAAACTTGCGGGACACGGTGGGGGTTTTGGCGCGACGTGCGTCATACATCCTGGGAAAATCGTCAAACCCTCCAGCAGGCGGAACCGTGCGGCCAGCGACCGAGCCAGACCTGAACAGACTCGACCGGCGCTATCGGCCCGCGCTGATGGCGTTCTTCATGCGCCGCGCCGCCAGCCACGGCGACGCCGAGGACATGACCCAGGAGCTGTTCGCCAAGCTGGCGACCGCTGAAGCCAGTTCAATCGACAACGCCGACGCCTACATCTTCCAGATGGCCGCCAACCTGCTGCGCGACCGGGGCCGGCGCGAGAAGGTGCGGGCCAACTACCGCGCCAGCCTCGACACCGGCGCCCTCGACCTGGAGCCCCTGGACCCCGCCCGGGTGCTGCTGGGCCGCGAGAGCCTGGGCGAGGTCTCGGACGCCCTGCGCGAACTGCCCGAGCGCACTCGCGCCATCTTTCTCCTGTTCCGTCTGGAAGGCATGAAACAAGCCGAACTCGCCGCCCTGTACGGCGTCTCCGTCAGCGCGGTGCAAAAGCATATCCTCAAGGCCATGACCCACCTGACCCGACGCGTGAGGGCCGGCGAATGACCATGATCTCGCCCGACGACCGGCTGGACACCGCCCGCGAGCAGGCCGCCCTGTGGTGCATGCGGCTGGCCGACGACGACCTTTCCCCGGCCGAACAGGCCGACCTGCAGGCCTGGTTCGAGGCCGACCCGGCCCATCGCGGCCTGCTGGACGACGCCGTCACCGCCTGGCGCGCCATCGAGGCGCAGGCCGCCAGCCCCGGCCTGATCGCGCTTCGGCGCGAGGCGCTCGAGGACCTGCGCCGCGCCCAGCACGGCCGCTGGGCCCGTCCCGGCCGCCGCCCGGCGCTGTGGGCCGGCCTGGCCGCCGGCCTGGTCGTCGCCGTAGGGGCCGGGCTCGCCTGGCGGGCCAGCCTGCCCGACGTCTACCGCACCACCGAGGGCGAGCGGCGGATCGTCGAGCTGGCCGACGGCTCGCGGGCCTCGCTCGACAGCGCCACGGTGCTGAAGGTGAAGTACGAAAGCGGCCGCCGCCGCCTGTGGCTGGACAGCGGCCGAGCCAAGTTCTCGGTCGCCAAGGACCCGCTGCGGCCGTTCTCGGTGGCGGCCGGCGACAAGCTGGTGGTGGCCACCGGCACGGTGTTCAGCGTCGAGCGCCTGACCGGCCAGATGCGGGTGGTGCTGTACGAAGGCCACGTGGCGGTGCTGGACGACAAGACGGGCCGGGCCGACAAGGCCGCGCCCGTCCAGATCGACGGCGCGCCCGCCGATCGCCTGCTGACCCCCGACCACGAGCTGGTGACCTCGACCCGGACCAGCGCCACCGTGGTCAGCCAGCTGGACCCGATCCGGGCCCGGGCCTGGGAGAACGGCCAGCTGGTGTTCCAGGACGAGCCCATGGACCTGGCCGTCGAGCGCGTGAACCGCTACGCCCGCGACAAGCTGCGGATTGGCGACCCGGGCGTGGCCAAGCTGCGGATCAGCGGGGTGTTCACCTCGGGCGACACCGGGGCCTTCGTCGACGGGGTGACGGCCGTCCTGCCGGTCCACGCGGTTGCGGCCAATGGCGTGACCGTGCTGAAAATCGACCACGGCCAAAAAAATTCCACGCCGGCCGGTGTGCCTTCGACGAGTTGAGGCGTCTCACCTTCCAAAGCGCCGCAATCAACGTCGGCGCGCTTGGGAGGGAAGACACATGCGCAGATCCTTCGACCGCCGCCCGCATCGCCATTGGGCCCTGGGCTCCACCGCCGCCGCGGCCCTGATGCTGCTGGCCGCCCCGGTGGCCGTCCACGCCCAGCAGGCCCCTCAGCAGACACGGGGAGCCACCTACAGCTTCGACATTCCCGCCCAGGACCTGAGCGGCGCCCTGCGAGCCTTCGGCCAGACCTCGGGCCAGCAGCTGGCCTATGACGAGGCCAGCGTGCGCGGCAAGCGCGCCCCGGCCCTGACCGGCGCCTACACCGCCGAGGCCGGCCTCAAGCGTCTGCTGAACGGCACGGGCCTGAGCGCCCAGGCCACCGCCAGCGGCGTCTACGCCATCCGCGCCAAGACCCTGCTGGTGGCCACCAGCGCCCAGACCGAGGCCCAGCCCGCCACCGCCGTCGAGCCCACGCCCGACACGCCCGCCCAGGTCGACGAGCTGATCGTGGTCGGCACCCCAGGCGGCAAGGGCATCGACAAGCTGGCCGCCAGCTTCGCGGTCACCACGGTCAACGCCGACGACATCACCAAGGCCTCCCCCAAGAGCACGGCCGAGCTGCTGACCCTGGTGCCCGGCGTCTGGGTCGAGACCTCCGGCGGGGTGGCCGGCGCCAACGTTTTCGTGCGCGGCTTCCCCGCCACCGGCGACGCCGAGTTCCTGACCATCCAGTTGCAGGGTTCGCCGATCTATCCGCCTTCGACCCTGTCGTTCCTGGAGAACAGCTCGATCTTCCGGGTCGACGAGACCATCTCGCGGATGGAGGCCCTGCGCGGCGGCCCCAACCCGATCTTCTCCAACGGCCAGCCGGGCCTGACCACCAACTTCCAGCTCAAGGAAGGCGGCGAGGAGACCCACGGCCTGGTCAAGCTGACCACCTCCGACTACGACCTGCGCCGCGTCGACGGCCTGTTGAGCGGCAAGCTGGCCGACGACCTCTATTTCATGGTCGGCGGCTATGCGACCACCTCGCCCGGCGTGCGCGACACCCAATTCGACAGCGAGGTCGGCCAGCAATTCACCGTCAACATCACCAAGCGGATGGAGCGGGGGAAGCTGAACCTCTACGCCCGCTATACCGACGACCACGGCGCCTGGTACCTGCCGTTCGCGATCAACGTGCCGGGCGTGGACAAGGGCGAATACACCCAGCTGGGCGAGGCCAGCCGCTTCCACACCCTGCAGGTCAACGGCGCCGGCGCGACCCGCAATTTCGACCTGGCCGACGGTCGAGGCTTCAAGGGCTATGTGGCCGGCGGCAGCTTCGAGCACGAGTTCGGTGACGGCTGGCAGGTGCGCGACCGCTTCAGCCTGACCGACGGTGACGCCAACACCTACGGCCTGGTGCCGGACGGAGCGGCGATCACCGTGGCCGCGCTGAACACCGTGGTTCCCGGCGCGATCACCACCCGCGGCGGGACCGCCCTGGGCGCCAATGACTACGTCCAGAACTGGGGCGCCTGGATCGTCGAGAAGAAGATCAAGGCGGTGACCAACGACCTGTCGATCGCCAAGACGATCGGGACCCACCAGCTGTCGGCCGGCTACTATGCCTCCAGCTTCAAGTCCGACGACTTCTGGACCATCGGCAATGTCGAGCCGATGCAGGTCAAGGCCAATGGCGACTACCTGGCCGCCCCGGTCACCTGCGCCAATCTGGCGACAGCCGGCAGCACCTCCAGCTGCTTCAAGTTCGGCCTGACCTCGGCCGGCGACGGGCGCGTGGACGCGCTGTACCTGGCCGACTCCTGGCAGGTGATCGATCCGCTGCGCATCGACCTGGGCGTGCGCCGCGAGCGGTTCCAGACCGACTACGTGGTCGACGACGGCCCCGGCTTCCCGGATGGCCTTGCCCTGCGCACCACCGACTACAGCAACAGCAAGACCAGCTACACGGTCGGGGTGAACTACGACATCAACGCCGTCTCCGGCGTGTTCGGCCGCTATTCGCGCGGCTACAAGTTCCCCAGCTTCGACAACTTCCGCGAGGGCCTGACCGACACCCTGTCGGTCGACCAATACGAGCTGGGCTACAAGCTGCGCAGCGGGCAGTTCGAGCTCTACGCCACCGGCTTCGCCAACAAGTTCGAGGGCGCCAAGTTCGCCGACGTCGGCGGCATCCAGGAAAGCAACAGCAACAAGGCCCACGGCGTCGAGCTGGACGGCCGCTGGCGCTCGGACTTCGGCCTGTCCCTGGCCCTGAACGGCACCTTCCAGAAGACCGAGATCGTCAAGTCGTCGATCCCGGGCAACAAGGGCAACAGCGCCCAGCGCCAGCCCGACTGGATGATCCGCTTCACCCCCAGCTACGACGTGACCCTGGGCTCGGTGGAGTCGACCTTCTACGGCACGGTCAGCGCCGTGGACGACCGCTTCGCCGACAACGCCAACACCCAGGTGCTGAAGGGCTACACCAAGGTCGACCTGGGCGCGATCTTCGACGTCAACGACTTCACCGTCCAGGTCTCGGCCGACAACCTGACCGACAGCCACGGCCTGACCGAGGGCGACCCGCGCTCGACCAGCGGCGCCAACGCCCGCCCGATCCTGGGCCGGTCGTTCAAGGTCAGCGTCGGCTACAACTTCTGACCGGTTTCCCGATCAGGACCCGCCGCGGCCGTCCCCAGCGGCCCGGCGGCAACGGAGCCGCTCCCCCCAGCGGCGCCGCTCGCGGGTCGGGTTCGTCACGGACCCGATCCGCGCTTTTATCGTTTTGAGTTGACCGATTTAATTTCCACTCATCCCGGCGAAAGCCGGGACCCAAGCCGAGCTTGAAGGTCGGCTTTGAGCCAGGAACGTCCACCTCCGCTTGGGTCCCGGCTTTCGCCGGGATGAGTGGAGGAGAAGGAGGAATTTCGTGAAGCATCGTCGCGTCCTCGCAGCCTCCACCCTCTGGCTCGCCCTGTCCGCCCCGGCTATGGCCCTGGCCCAGGCGCCGAAGGCCAGCGAAGTCCCCTCCCCCGCCGACACCTATGGCGAGCTGTTCCACCAGGTGCAGATGCGCAAGCTGTTCCCGGACGGCAAGACCTTCGTCGACGCCACGCCCAGGCGTTCGCCCGCCCAGATCCTGGCCGCCTACCGCGCCCACGCTGCCTTCACCGACGCCGAGCTGAAGCGCTTCGTGCACGCCAATTTTGTCGTTCCGCTAAGCGCGCCGCTTCCGCCCCCGTCCAAGGACCGCACCACCCTGAAGGCCCACATCGCCGCCCTGTGGCCGGTGCTGACCCGCCCGCCGGTCGAAGCGGTGGACGGCGGCAGCGCCCTGCCGCTGGACAAGCCGTTCGTGGTGCCCGGCGGGCGCTTCCGCGAGATGTACTACTGGGACAGCTACTTCACGATGCTGGGCCTGGCCGCCGACGGCCGCCAGGACGCGGTGGAGAGCATGGTCGACGATTTCGGCGGGCTGATCGACCGCTACGGCCACATCCCCAACGGCACGCGCAGCTACTATCTGAGCCGCTCGCAGCCGCCGTTCTACTTCGCCATGGTGGGATTGGCTGACAAGACCGACAAGGCCCGGTTCAAGCAGCGCCTGGACCTGATGCGCCGCGAGCACGCCTTCTGGATGGACGGCGAGAAGACCCTCGCGCCCGGCCAGGCATATCGCCGGGTCGTCGCCCTGCCTGACGGCGCGATCCTCAACCGCTACGCCGACGACCGGACCACGCCGCGCGACGAGTCCTACCGCGAGGACGTGCTGACCGCCCGTGCGGTGACCAACCGCCCGGCCGGCGAGGTCTTCCGCGACCTGCGTTCGGGCGCCGAGAGCGGCTGGGATTTCAGTTCGCGGTGGATGGCCGACGGCAAGAGCCTGAAGACCATCCAGACGACCGCGATCCTCCCGGTCGACCTGAACGCCCTGCTGTTCGGCCTGGAGACGGCCATTGCCCAGGGCTGCGCCGACCTGGCGGACGCGCCCTGCGTCGCTGAGTTCAGCGGCCGCGCCAAGGCCCGCCGGACGGCGATGGACGCCTACCTTTGGGACGCTCCGCGCGGCCTCTATCTCGACTACCAGTGGCGCGAACGGACGCGGCTGGACCATCCCAGCGCCGCGACGCTGTATCCGCTGTTCGTCGGGGCGGCCAGCCCGGACCAGGCCAAGGCGGTGGCGGCGACCACCCGCGCCCTGCTGCTCGCGCCGGGCGGCCTGCGCACCACCACCGTCGCCACGGGCCAACAATGGGACACCCCCAACGGCTGGGCCCCGATGCAGTGGGTGGCTGTGTCGGGCCTGCGCCGCTACGGCGAGGAGGACCTGGCCAGGGACATCGGCCAGCGCTGGCTGGCCACGGTGGCCCGCGAGTACAAGGCCAGCGGCAAGATGCTGGAGAAGTACGACGTCGAGGAGGCCAAGGCCGGCGGCGGCGGCGAATACCCGCTGCAGGACGGCTTCGGCTGGACCAACGGCGTCACCCGCGCCCTGCTCGACCTCTATCCGGCGCCGGGCTGACCGCCTCCACGAAGCCTTCGGACGCTCACCTTCCTGTCGCCAGGCCCGCCCTTCGCCTTTCCCGCGACGCGGCCGGGGCGACGCCTTGCCCAGCCTCGTGGCCCGTCGCCGGCGTCCGACCGGCCCGCGTCACCGCCGCGACGAGGGCGGCCATGTCGACGGGCTTGACCACGAAGTCGTCCATGCCGGCCTCCCGGCAGGCCCGGACCTGGTCGTCCATCACGTCGGCGGTCAAGGCGATGACGGGCAGCGCGGCCCATTCGGGCCGGGCGCGGATGCGGCGCGTCGCCTCCAGTCCGTCCATCACCGGCATGTTGACGTCCATCAGCACCACGTCGAAGGCCTCGGTCTCCAGCCGGTCCAGCGCGGCCTGACCGTGCTCGGCCTCGACCACCACGCAGCCGAACGGCGCCAGCATCACTCCCACCACCTTGCGGTTCACCGGATGGTCGTCGACCAGCAGGACCTTGCGGGCCTGGAGACCGAGCGGCGCGGCGGCTTCCTCCGCTTCGGCCGGGGGCGCCTCGACGGCCACCGCGTCGCAACGGAAGCACAGGGTGAAGGTGGACCCAACCCCCTCCTGGCTCTCGACGGTCACGCCGCCGCCCATCATCTCAGCCAGCCGGCGGGTGATGTTGAGGCCCAGGCCCGTGCCGCCGAACTCGCGCGCGGTGGCCGCGTCGGCCTGCACATAGGCGCCGAACAACCGGGACAGGGTTTCGCCCGACATGCCGACGCCGCTGTCGGCGACGCGGATGGTCGCGCGGACGTCGCCGTCCGCCAGCGGCTCGCACCGCAAGGTCATCGCGATCTCGCCGTGGGCGGTGAACTTGACGGCGTTGGACAGCAGGTTGGAGACGCACTGCCGGACGCGGACCGGGTCGAAGGACAGGCTGGCGGGCGTGTCGCCGTCCACCGTGAAGGTGATCGCCAGCCCCTTGTCGGCGGCCAGGGCGCCATGAAGCCGCGCGGCCCGCGCGCAGGTCTGGACCAGGTCGCCGGGGATCGGCGCGATGTCCAGCTTGCCGGCCTCGATCTTGGACAGATCCAGTACGTCGTTGAGCAGGGTGAGCAGGTTGCGGCCCGAATCCTCCAGCAGTTCCACCTGCTCTCGCTCGCCCGGCTCCAGCGGTTCCAGCTTCAGCGCCTGGGCCAGGCCCAGCATGCCGTTCAGGGGCGTGCGCAACTCGTGGCTCATCGTGGCCAGGAAAGTCGACTTGGCTTCGCTGGCGGCTTCCGCACGCGCCCGCGCCTCGCGCAGCTGTCGCGAGACCCGGCGCTGATGGAAAACCCAGGCCGCGCCGCCGGCCGCCAGCAGCGTCATCAGGCCTGCGACCAGCGTCCAGGCCGTGTTCAGCCCGCGCTGGAGCGCGGCCTCCTTCTCGACGTGCTCAAGCCGCTCGCGCTTGGCGCCCAGCTCGGCCTGCAGGGCCGAGGAGATGTCGGCGATCTTGTGCTGGTGGTCCTCGTCCAGCGCCCGCATCGCCTTGCGGCGCCAGCGGTCGTAGACGTCGAACGCCTCCAGGCCGCGCTTCTCGGCCCGCAGCGTGTAGGCGTCGCTGAACAGGTCCAGCAGCGGGTCCTCGGCGCCAAGGCCGTCGGGCGCGGCGCGCAGCCGCGCGAAGTCGCGGCGAGCGCCCTTGGCGTCGCCCAGGCGCGCCTTGACTTCAAGCCGCAGCCGCAGGGCCGCCACCGCCCATCCGTCCTCGGGCCGGTCCAGCAGCGGCGCGATGTCGTCCAGGCAGCTCAGCACGCGTCGCCATTTGGCCTGGTCAAAGGCGATCGAGGCGCAAAGATAGCGGTTGAAGAACAGCGCCCGGGGACCGCCGGAGGTCTTGATGACCTCGCCGTGCAAGGCGGCCAGCCGTTCGGCGGCGGCGTATTCACCCGCCGCGCTGGCCATGTAGGCCAGGTCGTAGACCCGCTCGGCGTCCTGGGTCGCCGAGCCGATCTTTTGATCCAGGGCGGCCGCGGCGGCCATATGGTCCAGGGCGCTGACATGATCCCCCAGATCGCCCAGCGTGGTCGACACCAGGGTGTGGGCCTCGGCCGCCAGGGGCCAGGTCAGTCGGTCCTGACCGTCGACGTCGCGGATCAGCGCCGCCCCCACCGTCGAGGCCTTGGCCCATTGGCTCAGCGCGACCGCGACGCGCAGCCGTTCCAGCTGCGCCACGCGGCGGACGTCCGGCCCGGCGACGTCGAACCGCCGCCAGACGGTGTCGTCCAGTCGATCCGTGCGGCCCGACAGCACGGGCGCCGACAGCGCCATCGCATCGACCATGCCGGCCAGCCTCGGCTCGTCGTCGCGCGCCGCGGCCGCGCGGAGCTGGCCGGACCAGCGTGCGAAATCGGCGTCCTGGCCGTTGTTCCGATAGTAGTTCAGTACCCGCCAGGCGCCGTAGAAGCGCGCGTCGCCCTTGGCCGCCAGCGCCGAGCGGCCCATCGTCTCGATCAGCGTCGGCGTCAGCTTCCCATGGTGGGCGCGGATCTGCTGGCCAAGCGCGTCAAGGCGCGCCTCTCGGGTTTCAGCGCGGGCGGCGCCGGTCGCCGGCGCGGTCAGGATCAGGAGGGTCATGGCCAGCGCGACCGCCATGGCCGCGCGACCGGCGCTCCTGCCGGCGATGCTGATTGTCGCCATCGGCGCTCCCAAATACGTCCCCGCGCCGACCAAACCACGACTTGATGCAGCCAGGCTTAACGGGCCTTCAAAAAGGGCGAATGCGGCTGCGACGGATTGCCCCTCGAGGAACGAGCGCCGTCAGGGTCGAGGACCGCGCCGGGATGGCCGATAGGCGTCGATCTCGATCCCGTGGCGG
Source organism: Caulobacter sp. Root1472 (assembly GCF_001426985.1). Lineage (NCBI taxonomy): Bacteria > Pseudomonadati > Pseudomonadota > Alphaproteobacteria > Caulobacterales > Caulobacteraceae > Caulobacter > Caulobacter sp. Root1472. The sequence goes on from NZ_LMFX01000002.1 coordinate 80,684, forward strand.
CGCAGCTTGTCATAGAAGGTCTTGCGCGGCGTGCGCAGCAGGGCCATCGCCGTGCGCGCGTCGCCGTTGCAGGCGGCCAGGGTCTCGCGGATCGCCATGGCCTCGTAGCGCTCGACGCGTTCGGCCAGGCCGTCGGCCTGGACTCCCGTCCCGGTGTCCGGGGTGACCGCGGAGGTTAGCCCCAGGGCCACCCGCTCGGCGTAATGCGCCAGTTCCCGCACGTTGCCGGGCCAGTCATGACCCAGCAGGTGGTCGCGGACGGCGGCGGTGAGGCGCGGGACAGGCCGGCGGAATCGCGCCGCGGCCTCGGCCAGGAAGTGGCCGAACAGCATCGGCACGTCCTCGCGCCGTTCACGCAGCGGCGGCGCCACCAGGGTGACGACGTTCAGCCGATAATAGAGGTCGGCGCGGAACAGACCCTCGCGGACCCGTTCGGCCAGATCGACCTTGCCGGCGGCGATGATCCGCAAATCCAGGTGCCGGGGCTCGGCCGCGCCGATCGGCCAGATCTCGCGCTCCTCGACCACCCGCAGCAGCTTGGCCTGCATGGCCGGGGTGAGACCCTCGATCTCGTCGAGAAACAGCACGCCGCGATCGGCGTGCTCCAGGCGACCGATGCGGGGTCGGCCGCCGGCCACGCCGCCGGTCACCCCGAACAGCTCAGCCTCGAACACCGCCTCGGGCAGGGCGGCGCAGTTGACCGTGGCCATAGGGCGGCCACGGCGCGGGCCGCCGCGATGCAGGGCCTGGGCGACGAGGTCCTTGCCGACCCCGGTCTCGCCCTGGATCAGCACGTCGACCTCGGCCTCGGCCAGCTGGGCGATCGTGGCGCGCAGGCGCTGCATGACCGGCGCCTCGCCCAGCAGGGGTGAGCCGGTTGGCCCCTGGGACGCCGCCGCCTCCAGGCGCCGGTTGTCCAGCACCAGGCTCCGCTTTTCCAGGGCGCGCGCCAGGGCCGCCGCCAACCGCTCCATCGGGAACGGCTTGGAGACGAAGTCGTAGACCCCCTCCTTCAGGGCGGCGACGGCCATGGCCACGTCGCCGTGGCCGGTGATCAGCAGCACCGGGATGTCCGGGTCGATCGCCTGGATGCGCGCGAACAGCGCCAGGCCGTCCATGCCGGGCATGCGGACGTCGGAGACCACCACCCCGGGGAAATCACGCGACAGCGCCTTCAGCCCCGCGGGACCGTTGTCGAACGCCGTAACCTCGAAGCCGGCCAGCTCCAGCCCCTGGACGGCGGCCACCCGCAAGGCGTGGTCGTCGTCGATGAACAGGACCTTGCCGGCCGACGCGGTCATCGGTCGGCCTTGCGCAGGCTCAGGGTGAAGGTCGCGCCCTCCTCCGGGGCTGAGGCGGCGGTCAACTGGCCGCCGAAACCCGCCGCGATGTCGCGGGCGATGACCAGGCCCAGGCCCAGTCCTTGGGGCTTGGTGGTCAGGAACGGGGTGAACAGGCCGCGCTCGACCTCGGGGGCCAGGCCCGGGCCGTTGTCGCGGACGGCGATCTGCACGGTGTCGCCCGCGTCGCGCACCGTCAGGGTCACGAGCCCCTGCGGCCGGTGTTCCACCGCCTCGAAGGCGTTCTGCAGCAGATTGACCAGCACCTGCTCCAGCCGGATCCGCTCGCCCAAAACCGTCAGGCCCGACGCCTCGCCCTCGCGGACCAACCGTGCGTCGTGGCGGCGCGACCGACTGGCGGTCAGCAGGACCGAACCCTCGATGACCTCCGACACCAGGGTCGGTTCGACCCGGCCGTCGGCCTTGCGCGAGAAGGCCCGCAGTTCGTCGGTGATGCGGCCGATCCGTTCGGTCATGGCGGCGATGGCCACCAGGTTCTCCCGCGCCGTCTCCGGCTTGCCGCGGCCGATCAGCACCAAGCCGTTGTCGGCGTTGGCGCGGATGGCGGCCACCGGCTGGTTGATCTCGTGGGCCACCCCGGCGGCGATCTGGCCCAGAGCCGCCAGCTTATTCGCCTGGACGAGATCGGCCTGCAGCGCCCGCAGCCGGGTCTCGGTCCGCTGCCGCTCGTCAACCTCGCGCGACAGGGCCCGGTTGACCTGGGTCAGCTCCTGGGTGCGGACCTCCACCCGCCGTTCGAGCTCCGCCCGGGCCTCGCGCTCGCGCTGGGCGGCCAGCCGGATGCGCCGCCGCCGGATCCACAGCCAGAACAGCGCCGTGCAGAGCAGGATCCAGACCAGGGCGGTGATCCAGCGCGCCGCCGCGGCGGCCTGGTCGGCGGGCGTCGCGGCGGTCAGCAGGTGCAGCGTCCAGCCCGGCGCGACGTCGGGCAGCAGGGTTTCGACCTGGCGCTCGGCGCGGGCGACGTCGGTCCGCTGCACGCCGTCGCCGCCACGCGACTTCAGGGGCAAGGGCGCGAACGCCGCGTCGCCGAACTGGCCCTGTTTCCGCAGCGCCGCGCGCTCGTTCTCGGGCAAAGGGCGGCGCACCTGGAAGCGCCAGTCGGGCTGGCTGGTGATCAGCACCAGGCCGCGCGGATCGACCACGAAGGCCGGCTCGCCGATGGCCCGCCAGGCCGCCTCGACGCCGTCGAACTCCAGCTTGACCACCACCACGCCCAGCGGCCCGGCGCCCCCGTCCACCCGGCGGGCCAGGTAGAGGCCCGGCTTGCGGCTGACCGTGCCCAAGGCGAACTGCTCGGCCCGGCCCTGGCGCAGGGCCTCTGTGAAATAGGGGCGAAAGCCGTAGTTCGAGCCGACGAAGCTGGTCGGCTGGCGCCAGTTGCTGGCCGCGACGGTCACACCGTCGGCCGCGATCACATAGACGGCGGCGGCGCGGGCCTGGAGCCCCAGGGTCTCCAGCTTGCGCGACAGGGCGGCCAGCCGCTCGGGCGCGCGACTGGTCAGGGCCGCCTCCAGGTCGGCGTCGTCGGCCAGGACCAGCGGCAGGGCCCGCTGCTTGTCCAGTTCGCTGCGCAGCACCGCCGCGTGCAGCGCCGCCGAAGCCGTCGCCCGGGACCGCAACGTCGCCATGGCGCGATCCTGGACCAGCGCCCCGACCGTCCAGGCCAGGGCCAGGCCGATGGCGGCCGCCACCAGGGCCCAGGCCAACAGCCGCCGACGCGAGACCGGCGCGTCCGATGTTGATGTCGATACCAAGCCGACCTCCAGAGATCGTGCCATATACCACACAAACCGCGATCCTTGCGGGCGGAATATGATACAGCCGAGGCCGCGAAGCCCGTACCCTATGTTATTTTTACTGAACTAAATCAAAAGAGTACGTCAGGAGAAAGAAAACGGGCGGCGCGACCCTGAAAATTCCCGCACTCTAGGCCCAAGCGCCGAGCCTTCAAAGATGCGCGAGGAAACGAGCCCAGGAGCCCGCCGATGATCCCGCAGACCCCCGCCGCGCCGTCGCGCCCCGGCCGCTGGTACACCCACCTCTATGTCCAGGTGCTGATCGCCATCACCGCCGGCGCCCTGATCGGCCACTTCTATCCGCACTTCGGCGAGTCCCTCAAACCGCTGGGCGACGCCTTCATCAAGCTGGTGAAGATGGTCATCGCCCCGGTGATCTTCCTGACCGTGGTCACCGGCATCGCCGGCATGCGCGACCTGGGCAAGTTCGGCCGCGTGGTGCTGAAGGCCTTCGTCTACTTCTTCACCTTCTCCACCCTGGCCCTGATCCTGGGCATGATCGTCGCCAATGTCGTCCACCCCGGGGCCGGCATGAACATCGACCCGGCCAGCCTGCACAGCGACAAGGTCGCCGACTACGCGGCCAAGGCCCACGAGACGACGGTGGTCGGGTTCCTGAGCAACATCATCCCGGCCACGGTCACCGGCGCCTTCGCCGACGGCGACATCCTGCAGGTGCTGTTCTTCTCGATCCTGTTCGGCGTCGCCCTGGCCCTGGTCGGCGACAAGGGCCAGCCGGTGGTCGACCTGCTGGAATCGATTGCCCACGCCTTCTTCCGCCTGGTCGGCATCCTGATGAAGGCCGCCCCGCTGGGCGCCTTCGGGGCCTTCGCCTTCACCATCGGCAAATACGGCATCGGCTCGGTGATCAATCTGGCCGCTCTGGTCGGGACCTTCTACGCCACGTCCCTGGTGTTCGTGTTGGTGGTCCTGGGCGCGGTGGCGCGGTTCAACGGCTTCTCGATCCTGCGCCTGATCCGTTACCTGAAGAGCGAGCTGCTGCTGGTGCTGGGCACCAGCTCGTCGGAATCGGCCCTGCCCAGCCTGATCGACAAGCTGGAGCGGGCTGGCTGCGCCAAGCCCGTCGTCGGCCTGGTCGTGCCGACCGGCTATTCCTTCAACCTCGACGGCACCAACATCTACATGACCCTGGCGGCGCTGTTCATCGCCCAGGCCACCGGCGTCCACCTGTCGATCTGGGACCAGCTGCTGCTGCTGGGCGTGGCCATGCTCAGCTCCAAGGGCGCGGCCGGCGTCACCGGCGCGGGATTCATCACCCTGGCGGCCACCCTGTCGGTCGTGCCCTCGGTGCCGGTGGCCGGCATGGCCCTGATCCTCGGCGTCGACCGCTTCATGTCCGAGTGCCGGGCCCTGACCAACTTCATCGGCAACGCCGTGGCCACCATAGTCGTCAGCCGCTGGGAAAACGCCCTGGACAAGGACCAACTGGACGCCGCCCTGTCCGGCCATCCGGTCCCTTCGGACGTCGAACCCACGCCCGACCCCGCCGCCATCGCCGCCGAATAGGCGCTCCAGATCGGAGGCCGCCCCGGCGGCCTCCCCGCCCTTCCCGATCCCGACCACCAGCTCCCGGCGCACCGCGCCGGAGAGGGGGAGACTTGTCATGCGCGTTCTTTTCACCACCACCGCCCTGGTCGCCTTCGGCCTCGCCGGCGCGGCCCATGCCGAAGACTCCGACCTGGCCGCGCTGAAAGCGCAGATCCAGGCGCTGCAGGCGCGGCTCGACGTGCTCGAGCGCCAGGCCGCCGCGCCGCCTGCCGTCGCCCCGGCTCCGGCTCCGGCCGCCGCGCCGATCCAGACCCTGCCGTCCAAGCCAGCCGCCGAACCGATCCGCTGGGAGAACTCGCCGCGATTCACCGACCCGGCGTCGGGCGCGACCTTCAAGCTGCGGGGGCGGATGTCGCTGGACGCCGTGGACTCCACGACCGAGCGCGACGGCCTGGCCGACTACCACGCCCGGCAATTCCGGGCCCGCCAGCTGTTCCTCGGCGTCGAGGGCCAGACCGGCCGCTGGGCCTACCGGCTGGAGGGTGGCGCGGTCAGCGGCGGGGCCTGGGGCTGGGACGACGCCATCATCGAATACAAGCTCGACAGCCAGACCTCGATCCTGGCCGGCAACCAGAAGGCCGCCTCGCTGGAGGGCCTGACCTCGTTCAAGTCGACCACCTTCATGGAACGCGGCGCCTATGGCGACCTGATCGACGCCGGCTACACCCTGGCCCTGGAGGTGGTGCGAACCGGTCCCAACTGGTCGCTGTGGGCCGCCCTGCAGGGCGACAGCATCAACAAGGCCGACGTGACCGGGGGCTTCGACCCCAACCAGGCGGTCGAGCGGTCGGGCGCGACGGTGCGGGCGACCTGGTCGCCCAAGCTGTCGGAGAACGACCGCCTGCACCTGGGGGCCTGGGCGCGGCGGCGCGACCGCGGCGGCGAGACCGGCTTCACCTATTCGGCCGCCGCCAACACCGCCTTCCGGCCGCAGACCGCCTCGGGCGCGACCCTGTTGAGCACCGGCGCGGTCGGCGACGGCGACACCACCCTGGCCCTGGAAGGCGCCTGGGTGCACCGGGCCCTGTCGGTGCAGGGCGAGGCCGCGCGGATCAGGGTCGACCGGATCGCCACCAGCTTGAGCCCGACCCTGGGCGGCGACAATTTCGACATTGTCACCGCCTACGGCGCCGTCAGCTGGTTCCCGACCGGCGAGACCCGGCCCTACAACCCCAACGGCTCGTTCGGGCGGATCAAGGTGCTCCACCCGCTGGACAAGGGCGGCTTGGGGGCGGTGGAGCTGGCGGCCCGCTACGACTATGCCGACCTCACCGACATGGGGGCCAACACCGTGGTCGCCCCGTCGCTGCAGACTGGCCTGGGCACGGCAGGGATCTATCGCGGCGTGACGCTGGGGGCCAACTGGTACCCTTACAGCTATGTCCGGCTGACCGGGAACCTGACGCGGGCCAAGATCGACAACCGCAATATCGCCGGCTCGGAGCTCGACGCCGACGTCACCGTCGTCCAGGGCCGTTTGCAGGTGGAGTTCTAGGATCGGCGTTCCAGGCCGTGCGTGGTCCTCGTCCTTCGACAAGCTCAGGGTGAGGACCCTCTCGAGACCTAGCCGTAGAAAACCTCATCCTGAGCTTGTCGAAGGACGAGGTTTTCGGTCCCGGCGCCGAATGGCTCTCCAAACCGGGACGCGAACGGGAAACGCGTCCCTCGCGATCAGCGCCCGGTCGCCTCGATGATCGCCACGCCCCAGGGCGGCAGGTCGAGGGCCTGGCCGGCCTCGACCTTGCGTCCCGACAGCAACTCGGTCCCCGCCCCGGCTCCGCCCGCCAGGCGCTGCGGCGCGGCCGAATAGTTCAGCACGTAGCGCACCGCGCGGCCGTTCGACAGCTGGCCGCCGCGCACGATGACCGGGAACCGGGCCTGCGGAAGCTCGACGCCGGCGCGCCGGGCCTCGCCGGCCAGGATCTTCTCGATCACCGCGTCGGTCGGCATGAAGCCGACATAGGCGACCTCGCCCTTGCCGTAGGCGTTGCGGGTCATGGCCGCATAGGCCGGCCAGGAGGGATGCTTGTAGCGCGCCACGACGGTGGCCGTGGTCGGCGTCAGGAACTCCATCCACCAGCGGGCGGTGTTGTCCTTGTCGCCGACGGCGAAGGGGTCACCGTCCAGGGACACCCCCTCGGGCTTGGTGAACTGCTCGTAGCGGACGCCCGCCGCCTCGGTGATCCCGCCCGGCTGTGGCGTGTAGCGCACCTTGGTGTTCTCGTCGGTGAAGCCGCTCTTGAAGGTGTAGACTAGGTGGCCGCCGGCCTTGGCGTAGGCGTTCAGCCGGTCGATCTCGGCGTCGCTGGCCGCGTAGAGCGCGGGGACCACGATCAGTTGATAGTCCGACAGCGGCGTCTTGGAGCTGGGCGACAGGAAGTCGACCTCGACGTTCATCCGGTAGAGGGCGTCGTAATAGGGGCGCAGGACGTCGTTGTAGCCGACGTCCGAGCTGATCTTGAACGAGTCGAAGGCGCTCAGGGCAGTGTTGCTGACATAGATCGCGACGCGGTTGCGCTTCTTCATGTTGACCAGTTTCGGCCCCAGCCGCTTGAGGTCGGCGCCGATCGTCTTGGCCTCTTCGTAGACGGCGTTGGGCCGGTAGTCCTGCGAGAGCACCCCGCGCCAGTAGGTCTCGATGGCGTTGGACGTACTGGCCCAGTGCCAGTACTCGACCATGTTGGCGCCCGAGGCCAGGTGGCTGAAGGCCTGCAGCCGCAGCTGGCCGGGATAAGGCGTCCATTCGGGGAAGCCCTGGGCCTCGGTCTCCAGCACCAGGTAGTTCTGCCCGTCGCGCACGGACCGGCTCACGTCGCCGCCGAACGCGATCTCGGCGCCGGTCAGCTTGTCCTGGCTGGGGTGGTAGATGTCGACACCGGCCACATCCAGCGCCTTGGCCGCCTCCCAGTGGTTCACCTCGGGCTGCACGCCGAACGAATGGCCGCGCCAGGCGTAGTCGAAATTGTGGGTGATGAACTGGTCCGGTCGGGCGTGGGCCCGCACCAAGCCGGCCTGCCAGGCCAGGAAATCGGTGACCAGGCCGCGCTGGAACCGCGCGAAGGCGTTGGACAGGCTGGCGTTGATCGAGCCGTTGACCGACGGGAAGTCCTCCCAGCGGTTGATGCGGTTGCTCCAGTAGTCCAGGCCGTAGGCCTTGTTCAGGGCGTCCAGGTCGGGCCAGCGGCGCTTCATGTCGGCGACGAAGGCGGCCTGCACGTTGGGGCCGCTGGTGCCATAGGCCTTGGTCTCGTTGTCGACCTGGTAGCCGATGACCGCCGGGTGGTCCTTCACGTGGTCGACCAGGGCGACGATCACCCGCTCGGCGGCGCGGCGATAGTCGGGGTCGGTAATGTCCATGTTCTGCCGCCAGCCGTACTCGGCGCGGCCCTTCGGCGTGACGACCAGGACGTTGGGGTGCTCGCGGGCCAGCCAGGTGGGGACGGCGTAGGTCGGTGTGCCGACGATCACCTTGATGCCGTGCCGCTGCATGGCCGCCAGGGTCCGGTCGACATGGCTGAAGTCGAAGACGCCGGGCTGGGGCTCCAGCGTGCCCCAGGTGGACTCGGCGATGCGGACGACGGTGATCCCCGCCGCCTGCATCATCCGCGCGTCCTCCTCGACGCGGTCGGTCGGGGTGTATTCGTCGTAGTAGGCGACGCCGTAGAGGATGGTGTCGGGGAGGTCCGCCGCCGCCGCGATCCGGCCGCCGCCCAGCATGAACAGCAGCGCCAGCGCCACGGCCCGCAGGCGTCGATCGAAGTTCAGCATCCCGGCCTCCCGAGCCGTCCGTCAGTCGTCGGTATTGTAGAAGCCAGACCGGCCAGCGGCGACGCCGCTGGCCGGTCCTTGCATCATTCGCCGAAGCGGAAGCGCAGGCCCAGGCCGTAATAGCGGCCTTCGTAGCGGACATCGACCGGATAGGTGCGGTCGGGCTGGTAGTTGTTGATGTTCTCGAACGGCTTGGCCAGCAGGTTCGAGACGTCGGCGCTGATCGTCAAGTGCTTGGAGATGTCATAGCTCAGCGACGCGTCCAGGCGGGAGATCGCCTTGACCCCGACCCCCGTGTACTGCGAACCGTCGGGCGCCTGGCGATAGTAGTTCACCCACGGCGAGCGGCGATTGTACGAGATCCGCCCCGTCACGCCGTTACGCTCGTAGAACAGCGCGGCGTTGTAGGTCCACTTCGACAGGCCCGTGATCCGGACGTAGTCGGCGTCGCCGCCCAGCACCGTGGGAAACTGGTTCTTGCCGTCGATATAGGTGACGTTCCCCTGGACGCCGAAGCCCTTGAACGCCTCCGGCAGGAAGTCCAGGAAGGTCTGGGCGCCGACCTCGAAACCCTTGATCTTGCCCGCGCCGGAATTCTCCGGACGGTTGATCTCGATCAGGCCGTAGACGGGATCCTGGACACGCCGGGTGTAGTTGCTCGTGAAGCCGAACAGGTCGCGATAGAAGCCGGCGACGGTGATGCTGCCGGTGCTGGAGAAGTAGTACTCGGCGCTGACATCGTAGTTGTTGGACGTCAGCGGCAGGAGGTCGGGGTTGCCGCCCGAGCCGTAGGCGTTCGGCTGCGGAGGCGCGTTGGGATCGATGGGTTGCGTGGGGTCCCGAACCACCTGGGTGACGTTCAGGGATGGGTTGAGCGCGCCAAAATCGACGCGGGTGCGGGTCTGGGTGTAGCCGACGCGTAGCTGCAGCTTGTCGATCGGCCGGATCCGCAGGCTGACGTTCGGCAGGACGTCGGTGTAGTTCTGCCGGATCGTCCGCGGGATCAGGGACGTGACGCCATTGACCGAAACGCGCGAGGTGCCCGAAAACTCGCCGAGGGTCTGGACGACTCGGACGCCGATCACGCCGTCGAAGGCGACCGACCCGACATCGAAGTTGTACTTGGCCTGGGCGTACTCGGCGTAGCTCTGCTCGGTGGCGCTGAAGGCGCCGCCCTGGTCCAGCGGCACGTCGGGACTGCTGAACGCCTTCAGCGTGTCCTTGTAGCCTTGGTCATTGGGGTTGAGGGCCACCAGTTGCTGCAAGGCGGCGATGGAACGCTGTTGCAGGCCCGTGAAGTTCCCGGCGATGCCGTCACGCGTCGGCATCAGGTATTGGGTGAAGCCCTGCGAGTTGCCGCGGAACGGATCCGCGACCATCTGCAGTTCGCCCACGGGCAGGCCAGCCAGCGGCAGCTTCAGGGGCAGCACCCAGGCGTAGCGCGAGCCCTGGATCAACGAAGCGTCCCGATCAGTGAAGCGCAGGCCGAACTTGAGTTCCGGAAGCCACGAGGAGCCGGTGTTGAACACTGCGTCGCCGCGCCATTGGACCCCGCTGCCCTTGGCGATGTAGTGGCGCTCGTAATAGCCGCGCCAGAGATAGCTGGCGGGGTCGGCGGCGTTGAAGTTGGTGATGTCGAACGCCGCGCCGTCCTTTTCATTGAACTTCACGACGACGGTCGGCGGCGAAGCGAAGGCGCTGTCCAGGCTCCAGTTGCGGGCCTCGTACTCGCTGTCCTCGTAGGCCAGGTCGGTGGACAGGGTCAGGCGATCGCCGCGCCAGGTCGCCCCGACGGCGCCCTGGTAGGTGTTGGTGTGGTCGGCGCCGGTCGAACGATAGGCCTGCGGCGCAACGCCACCGGTCTTGGTGAAGCCCGCCGCCTGGTCGGTGGTCCCGGGGACCAGCGTGACGTTGGTCAGCGTGGGATCCTGCTGGACCGTCGAATCCCAGTCCCGCAGGTTGACGTCCAGGTTGTCGGTCGCCTGCCGGCCACGATAGCCCTGGTAGATGCCGTCGAAATAGACCTCCAGCTTGTCGTTCGGCCGCCACTGGAGGGCGATGTTCCCGGAAGGCCGGAAGCGCTTGCCGCCGTCGTTGTAGAGGCCGACCGAGTGCGGATAGCGGAAGCTATGGCCCACTGACGCTGGCGAAACGCTCGACGCGGGACTGACCGTGGAGATGTCCTGGTTGTTGTACCGCACGCCGTTGCGGTACTGCGACTGGGCGTAGGTGGCGTTGGCCAGGACGCCGATCTCGCCGATGGGCGTGTCCCAGCGGTTCGAAACCAGGATGTTGCCGTTCGGGTCGTACTTCTTGGTCTGGTCGTTATAGGTGCCGCGGACGCCGCCGCCGACGAACCAGTCCTTGAAGTCGAAGGGGCGACGGGTACGGACATTGATCAGGCCGGCCAGGCCCGGCTCGACGATGTCGGCCGTCCCGGACTTGTAGACCTCGATCCCCGCCAGCGCCTGGGCCGGGAAGTCCTGCAGCTGCACGCGGCGCAGCTCGGCGGTGAAGATCTCGCGGCCGTTATAGGTAGTGGCGACATCGGGCAGGCCGCGGATCAGCACGCGGTTGGCCTCGTCGCTGAAGCGCTCGACCTGCACGCCGGTGATGCGCGCCAGGGTCTCGGCCGCGGTGTTGTCCGGCAGCTTGCCGATGTCCTCGGCGACGACCGCGTCGAGGATGGCGTCGGAATTGCGCTTGATCTGCTGCGCCGACCGCAGGCTTTCCCGCAAACCGGTCACGACGACTTCGTCGACGGCCGAGGCTTCAGCGACGGGCTTGTCCGACGATTTATGGGCTGGCGGCGCGGTCTGGGCCGCGGCGGGCATGGCCAAAAGCGCCATCGGCGCGACCGACAGCATGAAAGCGAGACGTTTCATCGTTCCCCCTAGGTGAATAGGCCCGAGGTATTTTCCTCGTGACCGCCAATTGTCCGACCAAACCTGCCCGCACAGTCTCCGGCCGTCAACAAGTTTGTAATATTAATGCCATCAAGCAATCGGCCTGGAAATTTCGGAACGCTCGCGACGCACAGCGTTCTTGGCCCAGCGGCCATACGGGCCAGCGTTTTCGGCGTGTCGCCTTCCGGGGCACAGGTCATTTTCCGGGCTTCAAACCTCGCCCGACCGGTCGCGCAGCGCTCCGTCCAAGCCGTCATATACTCGGACAAAATTGGAACATTCTGAACCTTCAGGCGACGAATCGACCGGCCACAGCATCGGGGCTCCGTTGTCCGCTACGGAACGGAGGCCTGCGCGGTTTCGCCCCCTACGGACCCGCCGCCGAAACTCAGGAGAAGGAAAACCCGGCGCCGGTCTGCGCAGCGATGGGCGAAGTCACCCAGGTCGCGGGCCTGGCCATTTGGACCACGGCGTTGGCCGAAGTGTGGCGTCGCGCCCAGAACGGCGCGTCCGGCCAGCGCCGCTCCAGCCCATACCAGGCCGCCAAGTGGCGGACATAGGTCTGGCGGACCCGGTCCAGTTCGTCGACGTACTCCGCCGCCGCTCCGGCTTCACCCGATAGCAGGCGGTCGGCGGTCTCGGCCCCGGCGAGGCCGGTATAGAGGGCGTTGAACAGGCCCTGGGACGAGAGCGGATCGAAGGCCAGGGCGGCGTCGCCGACGGCGATCCAGTCGGGTCCCGCGGGCGGGGAAAGCGTGGCGCCATGGGCCGCGCAGTAGCCGGCGCCCGCGTCGTCCCAGCCGGCGCTGGCCAGCGCTCCCCCCAGCATGGCCAGGCTTCGGGCGCGCTCCAGCAGCGCCGCGCGGTCACGGACCAGGCGCGCCTGGGGCAGGTCCGCATCCGTGTGAAAGGCCAGCACGGCCTCGCCATGCGGAAGGGGCGCGGCGTACCACCAACCGCCCGCCTCCGCCTCGATCTGGGTGAGGCCGTCGGGCAGGTCGGCCCGCGCCCGCAGCCAGGCGCAGGCCAGACGATCGTCGGCGGCGCGACGCGATCCCAGGCCCGAGAGGAGGCGCGAGGCGCGGCCCGCCGCATCCACGATCAGGCGCGCGCCGAGATCCAGAACCTGGCCGCCCACGTCGAGGCGCAGGCGCCAGCCGGCACCGTCCCGGGCCAGGGCGAGGGGCCGGGCGGGCGCGAGCAGGATCGCGCCGCGGGCGACCGCCGTCGCCCGCAGCCGCCCTTCGAACCGCGCGCGGTCCAGGTGCCAGCCGTGGCCGTCGGGATCGGCCAGCGCGTCGCGCTCGACCGGGCTGGCCTCGCCCCAGACGCCCCGATGGGCATGGCGTGGGGCATGACCGTCCGCCGCGAAGCCCGTCCACAGGCCCATGTCGATCAGCAGGCGTCGCGCCGCGCCCGGCAGGGACTCGCCGATCCGGACGCGCGGCCCGGGCCAGCGGTCGACCAGCAGCACCCGCCGGAACGGGGCCAGGTTGAGGGCGGCGGTCGCCCCCGCCGGCCCGGCCCCGACGATGACGACGTCGTAGTCCGGCACGCTCGCCTACTTGAACTGCACCGGCAGGCCCAGGGGGAAGCGCCGGAACTTGTCGATCCCCGAGATGTCGACCTGCCGGTTGGTCCCCGGCGCGCCGGCGTGGGCGGCGCCTTGGTGGGCGGTCGACTTCAGGCTGCGCGGCCCCTTGCCGCTCTTGGGAATGACGTCGTGGATCGTCTTGCGGCGGTCTTCCACCTCGACGATCTTGGGGAAGGCGTCGCTGTCGCCGGGGCCCGGGAGAACCTCGACCACGCCCAGGTGGTCGAAATGCTCGATCATGTTGTTGATCTGGTCGGTGTAGCTGGTGGTCCCCAGCGGATCGATCCAGGCGGCCCGGTTGGCGAAGGCGGCGCGGCGCTCCGACAGCGGACGCTTCTCGTCCATCAGGATCTCGTAGTTCTCGCGCGTCATGACCTGGTCGGGCACCCGCGCCGGCCAGAAGGCGGGAACATAGGGGTCATAGGCGGCGTCGTAGCCCGAGCGGCAGCTGGCGCTGTCGGTCTGCCAGGGCACGGCCATCCAGCGGGTGATCCCGCCGGGGACCTGGCCGTAGAGCGGGCCGTTGGGAATCGTCATGCCGTCGCTGGTCAGCACCTCGCCAAGGTTCGGCGCCACCCAATCGGGCAGGACGTGAGCGAAGCGGAAAGGCTCCATGTACATCGTCGCCGTCCGAACCGGCCAGGTCATCTCGCAGCCCGGATGGAAGGCGTCGGCCAGGCAGAAGTCGAGCGCGGCCCTGGTCAGGACGTCGCCTTGCAGATGGACGGGGACCTGGTCGATCCGGCTGGGCGGCGCATAGGCCGGATCGTAATCGTCCTCGAAGTCGCCCATGGCCCACTGGTCCAGCATGGCGAGCTGACAGTCGCTGAGCGCGCAGTTCTGGCGCGGCGTCGGGGCCGGCGGAATGGCCATGGCGTCGCCATAGAGCCAGGGCCAGGGCTTGGGCGACCAGGAATCGACGTCGAAGCGGCGGAACGAATTGGCCAGGACGCGGCGGATCTCCTGGTTGGCCGGGCCCCGGTCGGCCAGCCTGGCCACGCCCTCGGGCGTCGAGACGTCGAACGCCCCGCGCCAGCCGAAGCCCGCCGCGAAGCCGGCGTTGACCCATTGCAGTCCGGCCAGCCGCTGGAAGATCGGCAGGATATCGTGAGTGAATGACGGACGCTTGGGCGCAGGCAGGGTCCCGGCCGTGATGGCGACGTCGCGCATCAGGTCCCACATGGTCCGCACCGACTTGCGCTGCGGGCCGAAGTTGGGCGGGGCCACCACCACCCAAGCCGGCACGACCTCGAGCGGCGTCCCGTTCAGCGAGACCTTGGCCGTGACCGGGCCGTCGGAGATGTCGTCGTACCAGCCCTCGTTGTTGGCGAAGGTGATGGCCCAGCTGCCGTCGCACGAGGCCGACTTGCCGTGGCCGCCCAGCACGATCAGCCGGCCTTCGGCGTCGGTCGAGACCTCGCCGAGATAGACCTTCTGCCCCATGAACTCGCCGTCGTCGAAGGTCTTGGGCCTGGCGTTGCGGCCGGCCACTTCGCGCGCGCCCGGCGTGATCGACAGACGTGACCGCTCGGTGACAGCCGCGTTGCGCAGCACGGTGGGCGGGGCCGAGGCCGCCTCCGGGATGTCCAGCGCCAGCTGGAAGCCGTACCAGGCCGACTTGGTGTTGGCCAATTCCACCGACCAGGCGATCTTGGCGTCGTCGCCCTCCCCCGTCAGCTCGCGGACGATCTGGCCCTTGGCGTTGATCCCATAGACCCGGAACCGCGCGGCCTGGCGCTTGAGCCGGCCCTTCTTGTCGCGATAGGCGCCGGGCGGCAGCGGCTCGGGATCGGGGGTTTCCGGACCCAGGTACCATTCGTCCGGACTGTTGCCGACCCGCGCGACGCCGATGGACGGGTAGATCGCCGCCTTGACGATGCAGGTGTCCGGCGGCGTTTCGGGCGGCAGGCGGACCTCGCGCGGCTGGGCCGGATCCCTCAGCGGCTGGCCGTTGGCCTCGTGGCGGGTGTCGGCGCTGGCGGCGTAGACGGCCTTGCGAACCGCCGCGATCGAGGATTCGGGAACCGGGGCCTGCTCGGGCGGCACGCGAAAGATGTTGAAAGCCAGGGACTGGCCGTACTCGGCCTGGCCGCGTTCCTCCACGTCCTGGCGGGGGATGACCAGGGTCGCCACCTGGATGAACGGACTTTCGGACTCCGGCCATTCGACCGTCGCCTCGTCTAGCGGCATGGTCTTCGGATGAGTCCGGCGCTGGACCATGAACCGGAAGCGGTAGTCGTCCTTGGACAGGCGGTTGGCCATGTCCACGGCCAGGTAGTCGGGCGCGTCGTTGGCCACGTTCTCGGGCGGGGTTTCGGGATCGAGGCGATACTTCACCGCCTGCTTCTGGCCCGCCCCGAACGGCAGGATGCCCCAGTAGGTGGTGGTCAGGACGCTGCCCTCGACCTTGGCCATCTCGTTGAGGATGCGGTTGGTCTTGGGGTGATGCGCCAGATAGGTCGGATAGTCGCCCTGGACCACGCCGGCATAGGTGAACTCGCACATCTCCTTGGCGTTATCGACGAAGAAGACGGGGTAGTTCTGCAGGATGAAATCAGCGGTGTCGCCGACGCCGCCGTAGGCCTTCTCGCCTGGCACGCCGAACACCTTCAGCCCGATCCCCACGGTCGACTGCAGGTCCGGCGAGGTGGGCGAGGTGTCGCTGGAGAACCGCATCCAGGCGGTCAGGTCATCATGGGCGAACACCCCGACCTTGAGGTCGGCCGGAATGTCCTTGGCGATCTCCAGCCGGCCATGGGCCACGCCGTGCAGCTTGCGGAACACCGGGCGTTCGGCGGGCCGCTGGCCCAGGCGGATGCGCTTCTTCTGAGCGATGCCGACGAACATCTCGATCAGGCGGTTGATCGGGTCGTCGCCGCAGTCGAAGCATGGCGGTATCGGCGGGTTCTTGTCGCTCATGGCTGCCCTCCCTGGCGCTCGCGCCTCAGGGGGACATGCGGCTCATGGTTGTGTCAATTGAAAGTTCGCGCCAAACTCCGCCGCGTCAAAACTCCAAAGGATCGTCACGCCATGGGTCGAGCGCCGGCGTCGGCGCGCCCGCCCCGGAACGCGCGATAGAAGCCGGCCGGGCCATGAACGGCAAAGCCCTCGGTCTCGGCCGATCGCGCCACCGGCCACACGCCCGACAGGCTTTTGCCGGCCTCGACCGTGTAATAGCGCGGACCGTTGCCGTCCCCGTCGCGGTAGACCGTGAACACCGCCCCGGCTTCGCCCCGGTTGGGAAACCGCAAGGTCAGCTGGTCGCCGGTCCAGTGCGCCTGGACCTCCAGATCGTAGGGCAGCGGCCGGGCCGGCCGGACGCCGGGCTCCTGGCGCGGCATCGCCGGCGGCTGGGCGTAGGTCGCCTTGGGCAGGCGACAGCTGGCGTCGCTGCGCGCCCTGAAGTCGCCGGTCTCGGGCAACTGCCGCAGCCAGCTGGTGTCGCGCCGCTGGGCCTCGGAAATGTCGAAGTCGAAGGCCGAGGTCAGGTCCCCGCACACCGCCCGTCGCCAGGGACCGATATTGGGCTCCGCCACCCCGAACCGCCGCTCCAGGAAGCGCAGCACCGAGGTGTGGTCGAAGACCTGCGAATTGACCCAACCGCCGCGCGTCCAAGGCGAGACGATCAGCATCGGCACCCGGAAGCCCAGGCCCACCGGTTCGCCGTGATAGTCCTCGCCACGCAGGTCGACCGTGCTGGCGCCCAAGTCCGGCCGGATCGCCGGGATCGGCGGCGGCACGTGGTCGAAGAAGCCGTCGTTCTCGTCATAGTTCAGGATGAAGACGGTCTTCTTCCAGACGTCAGGATTGGAGCCCAGGACCGCGACCAGCCGGGCGGTCAGGGTCTCGCCATAGGCCGGCGGCGCGTCGGGGTGCTCGCACAGCTTGAACGGCGCAACGATCCACGACACGGCCGGCAGGGTGTCGGCCGCGACGTCGGCGGCGAAGGCGTCGACCAGGTGCTGGCCCGTCGTTTCGGGGACGCTCTCCTTGGTCGAGCCCGCCACCCAGGCCCGGGCCCGCTGGTAGGCCACGGAGCCGCGGTCGAGATTGCGGTACATCGGGAAATAGGCCAGCGGGTTGTCGCTGTAGTTGTCGTACTCCTGGTAGACCTTCCAGCTGATCCCGGCCGCCTCCAGGCGCGCGGCATAGGGCGTCCAGGCGTAGCCGGGGAAGGCTGGGTCGTCCTTGGCCATGTCGGCGCAGCCGTTGTCGTCCGAGCCGTCGTTGGTGACGGCCGAGACCGTGACCTGCCCGACGCTGAGGCCGTTGGTTCCCGAAAACAGGAACAGGCGGTTGGGGCCGGTCGGTCCATGCACCGAGGCGTGATAGGCGTCGCAGATCGTGAAGGCGTCGGCCAGGGCGTAGTAGTAGGGGATGTCCTCACGCGTGAGGTGGCCCATGCTCATCGGGCCCTTCTCGGGCATCCAGACGTCGTAGTTCTTCCAGCGGTCGTGGCTGCCCTTCCAACTGTGGTCGAGGCCGGTGAGGCATTGGGCGGCGGTGGCGCCCGTGTTCAGCCGGAACGGCATGATGGTCTCGCCGCCGTCCTTTTCCAGCTGCTTCTGCATCCAGACAGGATCGCCGTTCGGCTTCAGTACGGGGTGTGGATCGTCGAAGCCGCGCACGCCGCGCAGCGCCCCGAAATAGTGGTCGAACGAGCGGTTCTCCTGCATCAGGATGACCACGTGCTCGACGTCCTGGATCGAACCCCGCCCGGACGCTGTCGCCCGGGCGGGGCCGCTGGCCACCGTCGCGCCCAGGGCCGCACCCGAAGCGGTCTTCATGAAACGGCGTCGGGTGAAGGGCATGGAACGCTCCGGTTGGGCCGCTTCGCTAGGGGGAGCACGAAGCGGCCGGGCGAGGAAAGGATCAGAAGCTATAGGCCGCTGATATGAAGGCGTTACGACCGGACGAGACCAGTTGCGGGATCGTCCCGCTGTCGCGGCCGACCGTCCGGTAGTAGCCGTAGTCGTTGAGCAGGTTCGAGGCCGACAGGGTCAGCTTCAGACCGCTCTGGAACTGGTAGGCGACGCTGGCGTCCAGGGTGCGGGTGGCGCGCTGCCACTCGTTGAGATCCGCGCCGCCGTAGTCGCCGAACCGGTAGCTGACCAGGGTCGGACCTCCATAGCGATAGGCCAGGCTCGCGGTCAGGCCGTCGCGGTCATAGAACAGCGAAGCGTTGTAGAGCAGATCCGGCGAGCCCTGCATCCGCATGCCGCTGTCGGTGTCCGGATCCTTCAGGTCGACCTTCGAGCGCTGCAGGGTCAGGTTGCCGCTGACGCCTAGGCCGCCCAGCCAGCCTTGCAGTTCGGTGAACTGGCGCCGTCCGGACACCTCAAGGCCGTAGACCCGCGCGTCCCCGCCGTTCTCGGGGCGGCTGATCGAGGAGATCCCCGTCTGGGCCACGGCCTGGGCGCGGTAGGTGTTGCCGCGATCGTAGAGGTAGTTGGACAGGTCCTTCAGGAACAGCCCGACCATGACCTGGGTCCCGCTGGCGCCGGCGTGCTCGTACGAGACGTCGTAGTTGACCGCCGAGATCGCCTTGAGGTTCGGATTGCCCTCGGTGATGTCGATCGAGCCGTCGGGATTGAGCGTGGTTCGCCGGCCGCCGGCCAGCTGGAAGAAGGCCGGCCGCACATAGCTGCGCCAGATCGAGGCCCGCACCACCGTCTCGGCGTCGGGACGGTAGTTGGCGTGCACGCTGGGCAGCACGAAATCGTATGTTGTCCGGTTGGAGGCGAAGGCCGAAGCCCCGGCGCTGTCGTCCGGATTGGTGACCTGGTTCCAGAACGTGTCGTGGATCTCGGTGTGCTCGTAGCGCAGGCCCGGCTGCACCTCGACGACGCCGAGCTTGAGATTGGCCAGCACGTAGACGGACGAGACCTTTTCCGTGCCCGACATGGTGTTCTTGTTGAAGTCGTCGGCCGACAGGGCCTGGGCCTTGGACAGCCTGGCCATCAGGTCGGTCAGGGCCGCGCCGTCGCCGATCGGCAGGGCGTAGGGGTAGACGCCCTTGATGGTCTGGCCCAGCGTCCGGTCGATCAATGGACTGTCGGCCAGGGTCGAGCCCGCCGGATAGGGATTGAGCCCGCTGTAGTCGCGTGAACTGGTCTCCCGGCGGCTCTCGACATATTTCGCGCCGAACGCCAGGTCGCGCAGCACGTCGCCATCGACGTCGTAGTGGAAGTCGACCTTGCCGCCGGTCTTGCGCTGCTCGCTGTGCGAGCTGGTGAATTCGCCGCTGTCCTCGCCGACCAGGAACAGGCGGCTGTCGTTCAGTCGCGCCAGCTGGGCGGGCGTCAGCTGCGGAATGGGGTAGCGGTCGCGATAGGTCACCGTGAACGGGCCGTTGAGGTCGTGGTCGGCGTCGGTCTGGTAGGTGATCTCGGCGTGGTCGGGGGCCGAGTTCTCGCCCCAGCTGTAGAAGGCGTTGTAGTCCACGGTCAGGCGGCCGAACTTCGACTGGCCGCCCAGCTGGAACGAGTCCAGCTCCGACACCTCCGGCGAGGTCTCGAACCAGTAGTGATATTCGCCGTCGTCCTCGGCATTCTGGTACAGGCCGTCGGGTCGCAGCACCCCGGCCGAATAGCCGTCGGCCTGGACGCTCTTCTGGTAGACCTCCTGGTCGATGTTCGAGCGGGCGAAGCTGCCGCGGGCGTAGAGCGTCGTGCGTTCGCCCTCCCAGTCCAGCGAAGCGATGGCCCCATAGCGTCTCTGCTGGCCGCGCGTGAACTGGGCGTTGAGGCTGGTCAGCAGCAGGTTGTCGCTCTTGTCCATGCCGACCGGGTTGCTGCCCTGCTCGCCGTCGGAGATGGCGTGTTCCCACTGGCCGGCCTGGTAGTCCTGCATGGTCGAGGCGAAGTTGCGCTTGCCGTAATAGGCCGTGGCGTAGATCCCGAACCGGCTGTCGGCGCCGAACCGACGCGCCAGTTCCGCCTGGGCCAGGCCCGAGCCGCCCTTGAGGCCGTAGCGCAACGGCAACTGCGCCAGGCCGGCCTGGACGTAGATCCGGGTCATCGGGTCCTTGAAGTCCAGGCCGGTCGGGGTGCGGAAGTCGATCGTGCCGCCGATGGCGTCGCCGTCCATGTCGGCGGTCGAGGTCTTGGACACCACGATCCGGTCCAGGCCGACCGGCGGCAGCAGGCTCAGTTCGATCTGGCGGCTGTAGGGCATGCCCTGGGCGGCGTTGACGCCGTTGAGCAGGTTGACGTTGTAGGCGCCGTTCAGGCCGCGCAGGCTGACGAAGGAGCCTTCGCCCCGTCCCGCGGCGTCGACGCCGTGGTGGTTGCCTTGCGACGGCGAACCCATGTTGTCGGTGGGGGAAACCGAGACGCCGGGCAGACGGGCCAGCGCGTCGACCACGTTCTGATCGGGATTGCGCTGGATCTGGTCGGCCGACAGCACGTTGGTGGCGCCGATCGCCTCGACCTGCTGGGCGGCGCTGGCGTTGCGCTTGCCGTTGACGACCACCGCCGAGACGTCGCCGCCGCCGTCGTCGTTCAGGTCCGCCGCGTGCGCCGCCGGGCCCAGGGTCGCCAGGAGCAGGACGCCGGCGGCGCTTCCGGCCAGCCAGGCGCCGCGCGAACGCCGCGCGTGATCGGCGCGAGGGTCGTCGAGACCGCCGAAGGTCGATCGGGTCATGGTGTCACCAGCTCAGGCGCGGCCCCCCAGCGGGTCCGTCTGTCGGCGCCCTCCTTAGGGACCCTCCGCGTCAGTTCTGCGACAATTCTGACTGAAACATGCGTAGATCGCGCGATATCCACATTTTGTGCTCACAACTCGTGGAAATCTGCGCGCGATTCACCGTGGCCTTGACGTGTTGCGTACAACTCCGTCATTTCTCCGTCAGTTTCGGGGAGCAAGCATGACCAAGCGACGGGTTCGGCAACAGGCGATCATCGCCCGTGTCCAGGCGGCCGGCGCCTATGCGGTTCGCGACCTGGCCCAGGAACTCCAGGTTTCCGAGGAGACCATCCGCCGCGAGCTCAAGGTGCTGGAAGCCAGCGGCGCCATCTCCAAGGGCCATGGCGCGGTCAGCCTGCCGCTGGGCGCGGTGGAGGGGCCGTTCGAGCTGCGGCTGCGGGAGAACGCCGAGGCCAAGCAGCGCATCGCCCGGGCCGTCGCCGGCCTGGTTCCCGACGGCGGCATCGTCCATATCGACAGCGGCACGACCAGCTACTACGTCGCCAAGGCCCTGCGCCAGCACAGGTCCCTGACCGTGATCACCAATTCGGTGGCGGTGAGCGCCGAACTGGGCGGCCGCAATGACAACAGGGTCTTCCTGTCGGGCGGCGAGCTCGACTACCAGTACAAGGCCTTCTTCGACCACCGCAGCTGCGACTACCTGGCCCAGTTCACGCCGACCCTGGCCGTGCTGTCGGTGGGAGCGATCAGCCGCGACCAGGGACTGATGGACTTCCATTCGGGCGAGGCCGCCGCCAACCGGATCGTCTATGGCAAGGCCCGCACGGTGATCCTGGCCGCCGACGCCAGCAAGTTCGACCGCTACGGCCTGATCCGGACGGCCCACCTGACCGATGTCGACGTGCTGGTCACGGACCAGCCCCTGACGCCCGAGTACGCCGAAGCGTTCACCCACGCGCGGATCGTGGTGGCCTGAGCGTCGCCGACGGATCCTTCGCTCGCGTCGCCCCGCTTGAAACCGTCGCCGCAATCGCGTTCACATCCTCGCGCGCCACACGGGGAGACGCCGCGCCTTGACCGAAGCTCTGATCGTTCGCGGCCTCGACAAGACCTTCACCAGGCCGGCGGTCATGGACCTGGACCTCACCGTCCATGCCGGCGAGCTCTACGCCCTGCTGGGACCGAACGGGGCGGGCAAGACCACCACCCTGCGGATGGTGGCCGGCCTGACCAAGCCCGACAAGGGCGCCATCAGCATCTTCGGGATCGACGCCCGGGCCGACCCGGCCGCCGCCAAGGCGATCACCGCCTGGGCCCCGGACGAGGCCATGGTCTATGACCGGCTGACGCCGCTGGAATATCTGGAGTTCGTCGCCGGCCTCTGGAACGTCGAGCCCAAGGCGGCCAAGGCCAGGGCCGAGGACCTGCTGGCCAAGCTGGGCCTGGCGGCCGAGGCCCGCACCCGCTGCGAGGGCTTCTCGCGCGGCATGAAGCAGAAGGTGGCCCTGGCCGGAGCCCTGATCCACGACCCGCGCCTGCTGATCCTGGACGAGCCGCTGACCGGCCTGGACGCCGCCGCCGCCCGCCTGGTCAAGGACATGCTGCAGGAACGCGTCGACGCCGGCGGCACGGTGATCCTGACCACCCACATCCTGGAGGTGGCCGAGCGGATGGCCGACCGCATCGGCATCATCGCCGGCGGCCGCCTGTTGGCCGAGGGCACGCTGGACGCCCTGCGCGGCCAGGCAGGCGAAGGCCGGGGAAACTCCAGCCTGGAGGACGTCTTCCTGCAGTTGACCGCCAGCGACGCCGGCGGAGACGCCCCGAGACCCTGGGCGTGACCCTGGCCGCGCCCGGCTCCATCCCCTGGCTGCTGGCCCACGAGATGCGGCTGTACTGGCGCAACTTCCGCGCCGGCCGGGCCGGCAAGGGCTCGCGCGGCTTGGTCAGCCTGCTGGTCGTGGCGACGATCCTGCTGGCGGCCGGCGTTCTGGCGGCCCTGGGGCTGCACGACATCCAGATTCCGATCAACCCGATCTCGATCAGCCTGGCGGCCCTGGCCAGCGCCGTGATCTTCACCCTGATGCTGTCTCAAACCTTGAGCGCGTCGAGCGAGGCGCTGTACGAGCGGGGCGACCTGGACCTGCTGTTCTCCTCGCCGATCGGGCCGGCCAAGGTGCTGTTCGTCCGCTCGCTGGGCGTGGCGGGCGGAGTGATCACCATCTTCCTGATCCTGGTGACGCCGCTGCTGCTGCCGTCGGTGATCTGGGGCCATCCCGGCTGGATCGGGGTGTTCGGCGTGCTCGGGGCCCTGGCCCTGGCTTCCACCGCCGTCGGCCTGCTGCTGGCCATGGCGCTGTTCGCCTTGATCGGCCCGCGCCGCACCCGCACCGTGGCCCAGGTGATGGCGGCCCTGGTGGGCGCCGCCTTCTTCCTGGTCAGCCAGACCCGCACCCTCCTGGGCGAGCAGAAGAGCAACAGCCTGTTCGCCGAGATCACCCGCCAGGCGCAGGAGGGACGGCTGCATCCGACGCCGGTCATCAGCTTGCCGCTGCGGGCCATGCTGGGCCAACCCCTGCCGCTGCTGGCCTTGCTGGCCGCGTCGGCGGCGCTGTTCGCCATGGCCGCCCTGACCCTGGGCCGGCGGTTCTCCGACGCCGCGGCCGCCACCCAGGGCAAGACCGCGGCGCGACCGGCCCGGGCGGGCGGCAGGAAGGCCCGCCGCGCCTTCGCCGCTGGACCATTCCTCGCCATTCTGCGCAAGGAGCTGCTGCTGATCGGGCGTGACGCGGCCCTGCTGTCGCAGGTGCTGCTGCGGGTGCTCTATCTGATCCCCACGGCGCTGTTGCTCAGCCGCAACGCCGCGCACGGGACGGGTGCGGCCCTGGCCGGCGGGGCCGGGGTAGTGGCGTTCCTGGCCGGACAGGTGGCCGGAAGCCTCGCCTGGATCACCCTGTCGGCCGAGGAGGCGCCTGACCTCCTGGCCGTGTCGCCGGCCAGGATCCGCACCCTGCGCCGCGCCAAGATCGTCGCCGCCCTGGTTCCGGTGGCGCTGTTCCTGGTCCTGCCGATCGCGGTTCTGGCCTGGTTCGCGCCCGCCGCCGGAGCCTGGACGGCCCTCGGCGCCGCCCTGGCGGCCTGGAGCAGCGGCCTGATCAACATCTGGCACCAGCGGCCGGGCAAGCGCTCGGAGTTCAAGCGGCGCGGCGCGGCTTCATGGATGGCCACGGTCGCCGAGATGCTGGTCTCGGCCCTGCTGGCCGGGGCGACCGGCATCGCCGTGGCCGGCTTCTCGCCCTGGGCCCTGATCCCGCTGGGCCTGGCCGGCGCGGCCCTGCTGAGCCTGCGGCGCAGCGACGCCCAGATCGCCCGGAACCTCCGAACACGGTAAAGCGGCTGTTCAGGGTTTTACCCGATTTTCGCCGGGAAGGCGCGCGGCTAGGGTCTATGTCGGGTCGGGGACATAGAATTCGAGAGCACCATGCCCGCCGCGCCCGCGACGTCCCGCGCCCGCAACCGCCGAGAACACCACAAGGAATCCAAGGCCTTGGTGGTGGCGACCAGCGCGCTGCAACTGGCCCTGGTGGTGCTGGTCTGGCTGCTGGCCCTGGTCCCGGTGGCCGTGATGGCCCTGGTCGCCGTCGCGATCGGCGCCCTGAAGCCCGTACCCGCCAAGGCGCCGGCGCCGGTCGATTCCTGATCCGTCCTACCCGTCCAGCGCCGCCTCGATCCGGCACACGACCCCGTCCGGTTTGAAGTCGATCCGCGCCTCGCCCGACAGCTCCGCCGCCAGGCCGCGCTCGATCAGTCGCGAGCCGAAGCCCCGCCGGGTCGGCGGCTGGACCGGCGGCCCGCCGGTCTCGGTCCAGGTCAGGACCAGGCGGGGCTGGGCGGGGCCCGGGACCACGGTCCAGGCGATCCGCACCTGGCCCTGCGGCGTCGACAGCGCCCCGTACTTGACGGCGTTGGTCGCCAGCTCGTGCAGCACCATCGATAGCGACAGGGCCATCCGCGGCGACAGCCGCACCGGCTGGCCGATGATCGCGAACCGCTCGGGCCCGCCGTGCAGCACCTCCAGCCGGTTCAGCAGGTCCAGCAGGTCGGCGCCTTCCCAGTTCTCGCGGGTCAGCAGGTCGTGGGCCTCGGCCAGGGCGACGATGCGGGCCGAGAACGCCTCCAGGGCCTGGGGCAGGGAGCGGGCGGCGTGGAAGGTCTGGGCGGCGATCGCCTGGATCGTGGCCAGCGAGTTCTTCACCCGATGGTTCAGCTCGTTGACCAGCAGCCGCAGGTGCAGCTCGGCCCGTTTGCGCTCGGTGATGTCGACCGTGGCGCCGACCACGCGGGTCGGCCTGCCCGCCTCGTCGAAGAAGCCCCGCCCCTTGGCCGAGATCCAGCGCTCCAGGCCGTCGTTGCGGCCGATCGTGCGATATTCGACGTCGATGTCGGCGCGCAGGGCCGGGTTCATCGCCGCCAGCAAGGCCTGGCGCGTGGCCTCGCGGTCCTCGGGGTGCATAGCGGCGTAGAAGTCGTCCAGCCCGACCTCCGCCCCGGGGGTGATGCCGAACATGTCGTACCCGCGGTCCGACCAGCGCAACTGGCGCTTGCGAACGTCGAAGTCCCAGGTGCCGACATTGCCGGCGTCCAGGGCCAGGGCCATGGTCGCCTCGCGCAGCACCTGGTCGGCCTCGGCCTCCTTGCGCTCGGTCACGTCGGAAACCACGCCGACGAAGCGCACGCACTGGCCTTCGTGGAAGAAGGCGCGGCCGAACGTCTCGATCCAGCGGGTCGCCCCGTCGCGATCGCGCCGGATCCGATATTCGCGGTTGATCGTATTGTCGCTGGCCGGATCCAGGGCGACCCGCACGGCGTCCATCAGGGCCGGCAGGTCGTCGGGGTGGACCAGACGTTCGAAGGCCTCGGGCGGGTTCTCGATCACGCCGTCCGGCAGGCCGTAGATCTCGCGGCAGCGCTTGTCCCAGAAGCGCTCGCCGGTCTGGGGATTGTGGTCCCAGCGGCCCAGGCCCGCGGCGTCGACGGCGATGCGCAGGTCAGCCTGAGCGGCTTCGAGGGCCTGCTCGGTGCGCTTGCGCCCGGTGATGTCGACCATTACCCCGCGATGACGGACGGCCCAGCCCTTGGCGTCACGCTCGACCCGGCCGCGGGTCTGCACCCATTTGACCGAGCCGTCGGCCTGGATCAGCCGGTACTCCTCCAGGAACTCGCTGGTGGTCTTCAGGCTGGTTCGGCCCGACCTGAGCAGCCGGTCGAAATCGTCGGGATGCAGAGCCTTGGTGAATTCGGACAGTGGCGCGCCCTGAGCCGCCCGCTCCGGATCGACATTGTGGAACACTGCGTAACGGGCGTCGGCATAGACCTTGTCGGCGACGATGTCCCAGTCCCAGGTGCCCACCCCGCTGGCCGCCTGCAGGGCCAGTTGATAGCGCTCCTCGCTGGCCCGCAGCGCCTGTTCGGTCCGCACCTTCCGCGTGACATCGGTCAGGGCGATCAGCACCCCGCCGACACCCGAGGGCGCGGCCGCGTCGGGCATCGGGCTGAGGCGGATGGTGAAATAGCCCTCGCTGACCGAGCCGTCCGGATGGGTGGTCGAGAGCGGCAGCTCCTCGATGATCGCGCCGCCGCTGGCGCCCGCCAGGACGGCGCGCTCCGGCTCCTCGGACTCGGCGGCCGAGGTGGGCGGGGCCTCGGCGAAGGTCTTGCCAAGGACGCGGGGATGGCGCTCGCCCAGCATCGGCGCATAGGCGTCGTTATAGATCAGCACCAGCTCGGGGCCCCAGCGCAGGGCGCTGGGAAACCGGCTGGCGACGATCATGTCGACAGCGAAGCTCAGGCTGGGCGACCAGGCGGCGCGTGATCCGAGCGGCGTCGCCGCCCAGTCGAACGCGTCGATCCGCTCTCGCATTTCGCCCGGCGCGGACGTCCCGACGACGAGCCCCCGATCACGGGTGTTCACCATGCCCGTGTTCCTTCCCGACCGCGACAACGGCCAAGGTGCAGCAGACCTCATGGCCGGCGAGGTTTCAAGCACGGCGCGGCGACTTGGCCTTCCACGCGCCGAAAAAGCGGCCGATTCCACCTCCGATGACGAAAACAGTCGAGATTTCATCCGGTTGCCGTCGGCTAGCCGACAGTCGGCCTCGGGGCCCGGTCGCTGCGCCACGCCACCCAGGCCGCGCCCAGCAGCACCGTCGCGGCGATCAGGCCCGAGGTCCGCAAGCCGGCGGCGATCCGGTCCGGCCCGCCGGTCGCCAGGGCGCCCATCACCGCAACACCAGCCGCGCCCGCGGCCTGGCGACAGGCGTTCAGCACGCCCGAGGCCGCGCCCGAGACGTGACGGTCGACGTTGGCCAGCAAGGCGCTGGTCATGGCGGGCACCGCCGTGCCCATGCCCGCCGGAATCAGCAGGAAGCCCGGGATCATCAGCCCGTAGGGCGTGGACGGCGACAGCCGGCTGGTCAGGGCGTAGCCGATCGCGGCCACCAGCACGCCGCCGGCCATGGTCCGCGCCGGACCGAACCGGTGGGCGACCCGCCCGCTCAGCAGGTTGGAGACGATGAAGGTCGCCGTCAGGGGCAGGAAGGCCAGGCCCGCCTGCACGACGTCGTACCCCGCTGAGCGCTGCAGGAAGAGACCCAACACGAAAATCACGCCGTAATAGGTGAAGTTGACGCCGACCCCGATCACCACCGCAGACCAGACCATGCGGCTCCGGAACACCGCCAGCGGCACGGCGGGGTGCGGGCTGCGGATCTCCACCCACAGGAAGGCCGCCGCCGCCGCCATGCCGGCGACCAGGGCGCTGGCCACCAGGAGATCACCCCAGCCGCGATGGCCGCCCTCGATCACCGCTCCCACCAGGCAGGCCAGGGCGACGAAGCCCAGGGCCTGGCCAGGCAGGTCCAGCGGCCGCTTTTCGCGCGGCGGGACCTCGGGCACGAAGGCCAGGGTCAGGGCCGCGCCCAGCAGGCAGAGCGGCAGGTTGACCAGGAACACCCAGCGCCAGCCCAGGGCGCCGATCAGCAGGCCGCCGATCACCGGCCCAGCAGCGATCGACACGCCGCCCGCCGCCGTCCACCAGCCGACGGCCCAGGCCCGCGCCCGGTCGTCGCCGGCCGCCGCATGGGCGATCAGGGCCAGGGACGGCGGCACCAGCAGGGCGGCGGCCGCCCCCTGGATCGCCCGGGCCAGGACCAGTTGCAGCGCGTCCCGGGCCAGGCCGCAGGCCGCCGACGACACCGCGAACAACAGAAGTCCCGTCAGGAAGGCCCGGCGCGGCCCGAACCGGTCGCCCAGCGCCCCGGCCGACAGCAGCAACGCCGCCAGCAGCAGGGTATAGGCGTCGACCACCCATTGCAGGCTGGCGGTCGGCGCCCCGAACTCGCGGCCGATGGCGTCCAGCGCCACGTTGACGATGGTCACGTCCAGCTGGACGATCGTGAAGCCGAAGCTGGCGGCGACCAGGATCAGCGGCAGGCCAGCGGGACGGGCGGGGGACGCGACTCGGACAGGGGTCATGGTCGCAGTTTCGCCGACGCCGCGGCGGAATGTCACCTCGAAGGATGAAGGATCGCCGCCGCACGCTCGACAGGACACAACCTCAGATCACACAATCGTCATGCCAACGCTGCAGATGATCGCTGGTCAAAACCGCGCGGCCAATCTCAGATTGCATTGTCGAAACGCCCCAGGGGAGCAATCGGGACATGCGTGAACTGACGCTTGAAGAGATGGAACTGATCACCGGCGGCACGGACACCGTCGACGGAATCACCGTCATCGGCGACGGCGGCGGAGACGGCGGCTGGGATGGTTGGTGGGATGGCGGCTACGACGGGGGGTACGACGGAGGCTATGACGGCGGCGGCGGCGGCGGATCCGATCCCTCGGCCGACCAAGCCTCCATCGACGTTCAGGTCAACTTCAGCCGGCCGTTGACCCCCGCCGAACAAGCGGCTGTCGATAATCTTAAAGTATCGATCGCCAAGGAAACCGCCTACATCGACAGCCTGTCGGACACTGCGCAGATTACGCTTCCCAATGGCCATATCGTCACTGGCGCCGACCTGAAGGATACTTGGTCGAAAACCGATTTCCAGATCAACGAGGTCGGAACCAACTATCCCAACCAAAGCATGCGCGGTGAAGCGAACTACAATAACGGCGATCCGGTGGTAGGCTACAATATCGACATCCTGACAGCCTATAACAACTTGGCCGGCGGCATGGACTATCTGGCCATGCACGAGCTCGGGCACATGACGCAGGCGGGCCGCGACAGCAACTCCAACATCGACGCCAACCACGACGGCACGGTTTCGCAAGCCGAGAATGACGCCAATGAACGGGTCGCCAACGACATCGCCCAGGCGCTCGTGGCGGGTTCGGGGGGCGTGGTGATGGCGAATCCGGGCGGCGGCTACAGCGGAGCCCCGCTCACCTTCCAATAACGGCGCGAGTCTAGGGCATTTTCCGGCGAGTGGACGCCGGTTCGTCGCTGGAAAATGCTTTAAACCAAGGAGCAAAAGCCTCGGCCCGACGCAATCGGGTCGGGGAATGCTCCAGTACCCGAGGTCATATTATGAAGACATGCCTGCTTTTGACGGGCCTCTCGAGCCTTGGTCTTTTTTTGAGCGCTTGCACCTCGACGGCCGTCGCCGGGCCGCCGACCGATATGCCGGGCCGCGGCCCGGCCTGCGCGCCCGCCGGTCAGCGGCTGGCCGCCCTGTCCGTAAAACCGGGCGAGGCGGAGGTCGACCGCGTGATCGCCTGGAGTCCGCAAGTGGCGACCGACAGCCATCGGCTGGTCGAAAACAGGCGGGTGACGGGGCCATGCGCCAAGACCGTCAAGGCGTTCCTGGTCAACACCGCGGTTCTGGAAAGCGGCGAAGGGTTCGACTTCGGCAAGGACGGATCGATTACATCGCGGGAACCGGCCGACTTGCTCAAGCCCGTGGCCCTGGCAGGACCCCCGCCCCAAAACGGCGGCCAGTTCCTGATGGCGACACGGGTCGGCTACCGCAGGGAAGCCCAAGCCTTGGTCAGCGACTATCTAGGCCTGTGGCGTGACGGCGACCGTTGGACGGTCGCCAGCTTCAGCCAGCGCGACGCTCTCAATACCGGGCCGGTCAAGCCGGTTCTGACCTCGACCCTGCCCGTGGAAGGCGTGACCTACTTTCCGTCGCTCGACACGCCCTCCGGCCAGATTGCACTGACGCTGCGAGAAACCCCGCTGACGACCACGCTGCTGAGTTTCAGCTGGCGTCATTCACAATGGTTCCAATAGCGGCGCAAGGACCGCCGCATTGCTCGCCCTCCCGACGGCGACCGGTCGCCCGCGCGGAAGGCCTGTTGCGCCTGGCGTCGTCGTGACCCGGACTAGAGCCTTTTAGCCTGACCAGGTTGAGGCGTCTAAAAAGGCTCTAGTCAAACATTTGGAGCGCGTCGTCGGTGAAACCGCTCACGCGTTCTAATGCGCTCTAAGCCGCTTCCACCCCGAACTGCAGCCGGGCCAGCTTGGCGTAGAGCCCGCCCTGGGCCGAGAGTTCGGCGTGGGTGCCCTGCTCCACCACGCGCCCGTCCTCCATGACCACAATGCGGTCGGCCTTGAGCACGGTGGCCAGGCGGTGGGCGATGACCAGGGTGGTGCGCTCGCTCATGGCGTCGTGCAGGGCCTTCTGGACCAGGCGCTCGTTCTCGGCGTCCAGGGCGCTGGTGGCCTCGTCCAGCAGCAGGATCGGCGCGTTGCGGACCAGGGCGCGGGCAATGGCCAGGCGCTGGCGCTGGCCGCCCGACAGGGTTTTGGCCCGCTCGCCGACGGGCGTGTCGAAGCCCTGCGGCAAAGCGTTGATGAAGGGTGTGGCCTGGGCCGCGTCGGCGGCGGCGCGCGCCTCCTCCTCCGTGGCGTCCTCGCGGCCGAAGCGGATGTTGTCCAGGGCCGAACCGGAGAACAGCGGACTGTCCTGGGCCACCAGGGCCATGCGGTCGCGCACCTCGGCGGGGTCGGCGGCCCGCAGGTCGACACCGTCCAGCGTCACCACGCCGGCCTGCGGATCGTAGAAGCGCAGCAGCAGCCGCAGCACCGTGCTCTTGCCCGCACCGGACGGACCGACCAGGGCCACGGTCTCGCCCGGCCTGACCACTAGGTCGAAGCCCTTCAGGGCCGGCAGGTCGGGCCGTCCGGGATAGGCGAAAGTCACGCCCTCGAAGGCGATGGCGCCCCGGGCCGGCGTAGGCAGCGTGCGGGGCTGATCCGGCGCCGCGATGCCCGGTTCGGAATTGAGCAGGTCGGAGATCCGCTCCATGGCCCCGGCCGCCTTCTGGACGTCGCCCCAGACCTCGCCCAGGGCCCCGACCGAGCCGGCGGCCATGATCGCCAGCAGGGCGAACTGGGCCAGGGTGCCCGGCGTCATCTCGCCGGACAGAACCAGGTGCGCGCCGGTCCACAGCAGCAGGGTGATGCCGCCGAACGCCAGGACGATGACCACGGCGGTCATGCCCGCCCGGGCGCTGATCCGGCGGACCGAGGCCTTGTAGGCCGCCTCGACGGCGCCGCCGAAACGGGTGTCGGCCGCCGCCTCGCGCCCGAAGGCCTGGACGGTGTCCAGAGCGTCGAGGCTCTCGCCGGCGTAGCCGACCGCATCGGCGAACCGGTCCTGGGCGGCGACCGACAGCTTGCGCACATTGCGGCCCAGCAGGAACATCGGCGCCAGGATCACGGGCACCATCAGCACGATGAAGCCGGCCAGCTTGGGGCTGACCACGGCCATGTAGCCCAGGCCGCCGATCAGGCTGAGCGTGTTGCGCAGCGCCACCGAGGCCGAGGTCCCCACCAGGGTCTCGACAATGGTGATGTCGGTGGTCATCCGCGACAGCACCTCGCCCGTGCGGGTCTTCAGGAAGAAGGCTGGATCCAGGGTCAGGGTGTGGCCGTACAGCGCCCGGCGCAGGTCGGCGACCACCCGCTCGCCCAGCCGGGTGACGAAGAAGAAGCGCAGCGCCGTCGCCACGGCCAGCACCAGGGCCACCGCGCCCAGGCCGAGGAAGGCGGTGTTGACGGCGTCGCCGGAACCCTTGGCGAAACCCTTGTCGATCACGCCCTTGAAGGCCGCCGTCAGGCCCAGGGTGGCGCTGGTCGAGAACAGCAGGAAGAAGCCGGCGGCCAGGGCGTCGCCGATGTGGCGGCGCACGAACGGCAGCAGGTGGGCCAGCGGGCGGACATCCTTGCGGCGCGGCCGGCGGTTGGCCGCCTCGGCCAGGCTCTGCACCAGCTCCGCGCCCGCGCTCGGCCTGCCTTCGGCCGAAATCTCGCCCGCGTTCACGTCGCTCATCAACTGACCCTTGCCAAAATCGCGCGCTTTCTTTATAGCCGCGCGTCTCCGAGAGCCACCCGCAAGGTTTGGCGCCCGCTCACATTACACGCCGCCTCAAGTCGGTTGGATCGCCCGATGAAACAAGACATTCACCCCGACTACCACTTCATCACCGTCACCCTGACCGACGGGACCACCTATCAGACCCGTTCGACCTACGGGAAAGAAGGCGCGACCCTGGCGCTGGACATCGATCCGCGCGTGCACCCGGCCTGGACCGGCGGCAACAGCCAGATGCTCGACCGCGGCGGCCGCGTCTCGCGCTTCAACGCCAAGTTCGCCGGCTTCACCGCCAAGAAGTAAGCGTCTCACGCTTCTCGCCGTAAGGGCGACGAAAGGCCGGTTCCGCGTTCGCGGGCCGGCCTTTTCCGTTTCGGGCGCCGATTAGCCGCGAGGTCGGGACAGCACCCAGACCAGCGGGTCGATCACGGCGTGGCTGTCGATATCGATCTGGTCGCACCGTTTCACGTCCGCCACCAGCAGCTGCTGCAGGCTCGACGTAACGTAGAGCCCCGTTTCCGTGCGAACTGACGGCTCGGTCTCAGGGCGGCAAGTGACATAGGCCTCGGTGTCAGGGCCCACTTTCAGGACGCCCAGGCTCCAGCCGCCGCGTCCCACGTGGCGGGCCCCGATCGCAGAGCCTTCGATGCCCAGATCAAGATCCACCGGCGCACCTGTGAGATTGTGCGCCACCACCAGTACATAGGGCTGGAATGTCAGGCTGAACGTGGCGGCGCCCAGGGCAAGAACCACCGCGACGCAGGTCAGAAGGATCCTGAAACCCGGCAGCCAGACAGCTTCGCGTCGCCTCACGCCACCCCGAACGCCGCGCTCAGGCGGTCGAACTGCGCCTGCACGGGACGGGGCGCTTCCTCGTCGGCGGCGGCTTCAAGATACATGCGCTTGTCCAGGTGGCGGACGCGCTCATACAGCCGCTCGGAGCGCTGCAGCAGGTTGACCAGGCCGAAGGGCAGGTCCTCGACGGCGGCGGGTTCACCGGCCTCCAGGCCCAGGCGATAGTTCTCCGCGCAGGCGGCCTCGGCGGCCATCTCGCCTTCCTTGACCGCGCGCTGGACCAGCAGCCACGAGGCCACCTGCATCAGCCGCGTGGTCAGGCGCATGCTTTCGCTGGCGTAGGCCAGCGCCGCATTGCGCGAGAGGATCTTGCTGTCATGGCGTCCGGCCCCGTCGAGATAGGCGGCGGTCTCCTCGACCAGCGTCATGCCCTCCTCGAACGTCCGGTCGAAAAGCTCGGAGCGAGCGAAGTCCTGGATCACGCCAGCACGCCAGGGGGCCGCGGCCACGTTCAACTCGGTCATAGCTACTCAATGCCCCTTCGAAAGGCCGCGAGAAGGTCCCGCCGGACAGGAGGACTGCAACCCCCGTGCCAGACATGATCGTCCCGTTTCGCGACCGCCCCGCCCCCAGGTCCGTTTCAAGCTCGTGTCCGAGTCCGATATCCGAGTCAGGCGGGTCCGAGACTCCGCCTGTAGCGTAAACCGATCGTTAGTCTAGGCGACCAAACAGCGCATTGGCCGCGTCGCGCCCCGCCTTTTTCTTGCTGAGCTGGGCGCGGGTGCGGGCGATTTCCGCTTCCAGCGCCTCGATCCGCTCTTCCAGTTCCGCCACGCCATAGGTGTCCAGGTCCTCGTGCGTGGTGGCGTTAAGCGCATCGCCACGGAAGGCGCGCGGCTCGACCGGTTCTTCGATCATCCGATCGGTCTCCCTTTGCTCGACCCCTTTTCGATCCTCCATCTGACGCCTACCAAGGGCGCGACGCAAGCCTCACGGGATGTCCGCCCATGTCCGACCCGATGTCCGACACCATGACCGCCATCGCCGTCGAGGGCGGCAAGGGAGCGGCCGACGCGCTCCGTCCCGGGATTGTCGAGCGCCCGCGACCGGGCCCGGGTCAGATCCTGATCCGCGTGCGGGCCGCGGGGGTGAACCGTCCAGACCTGCTGCAGCGCCTGGGGTTCT
This sequence comes from Caulobacter sp. Root1472, assembly GCF_001426985.1. Lineage (NCBI taxonomy): Bacteria > Pseudomonadati > Pseudomonadota > Alphaproteobacteria > Caulobacterales > Caulobacteraceae > Caulobacter > Caulobacter sp. Root1472. The sequence continues at coordinate 114,695 of NZ_LMFX01000002.1, forward strand.
ATCCGCCGCCGCCCGGCGCCCCGGCCACCCTCGGCCTGGAAGTCGCCGGCGAGGTCGTTACCGGCGCGGGACGCTGGAAAGCCGGCGACAAGGTCTGCGCTCTGCTGGGCGGCGGCGGCTACGCCCAGTACGCCGTGGTCGACGCTCGCCACGCCCTGCCGATCCCCGCCAACAGCGAAGGAGAATTCGACTTCGCCCATGCCGCCGCCCTGCCGGAAACCGTGTTCACCGTGTTCGCCAACGTGTTCGAACATGGCGCGCTCAAGGTTGGCGAGACGCTGCTGATTCACGGCGGGACGTCCGGTATCGGGACAACGGCGATCGCCATGGCCAAGGCGCACGGCGCGCGGGTGATCGCCACCGGCCGCGGCGCCGACAAGAAGGCCCAGGCCCTGGCCCTGGGCGCCGACATCGCTGTCGACGCCAAGGCCGAGGACTTCGCCGAGGTCGCCAGGGCGGCCGGCGGGGTCGACGTGGTGCTGGACATGGTCGGGGCCAGCTATCTCGACCGCAACCTCGAGGCCCTGAACACCGGCGGCCGCATCGTCTACATCGCCGCCCTGGCCGGGCCGGTGCTGGAGGTTCCGGTGATGAAGATCATGCAGAAGCGCGCGGTGATCACCGGCTCGACCCTGCGCCCGCGCTCGGCGGACGAAAAGGCTCGCCTGGCCGCCGAGATCGAGCGCGTGGTCTGGCCGTGGATCGCGGCCGGCAAGCTGGCGCCGGTGATCGACGCCACCTTTCCGCTGGAAGAGGCCGCCGCCGCCCACGCCCACCTCGAAGCCGGCGAACACGTGGGCAAGGTGGTGCTGCTGGCCTAGACCTGGGAGGAAGCAAGAGTCGGCCGTTCCGATCCCGCGGCGTTATAACCCAGCGACCAGCCGCCCACTGTTCGTAAACCCCTTACGGGCACATGATATCGTCCCTAGCGTTTCCCGAAGGGCTCGATGCAGGCTTTCAACGATCAGGATCCGGTACAAGGCGCCTTGGAAAACGCCGAGCAGCGCGGGGGCGTGGCTGCAAACGGCAAGCCCAGCCTGACCATCGAGGAGGCCGGCCTGCACCTGGTCCGCGGCGAGCCCGGATGGTCCGCGGCCCTCGGCCAGGCCGCGACGGTCAGCTACGCCTTCCGCTCCACTGCGCCGGCCACCATGCCGGAGGACACCGGCGGCTTCTCGCGCTTCAACGCCGCCCAGATCGCCCAGACGGAACTGGCGCTGGCGTCCTGGAGCGACGTGGCCAACATCACCTTCGTCCGCACCGGTTCGGGGTCCAGCGGCGAACAGGCCTATTCGAACTCGGCCTCGATCCTGTTCGCCAACTACGCCACCGGCGCGGAGGGGGCCGCCGCGTTCGGCAACTATCCCGGCAACACCAGCTTCGCCTCGGCGTCGGGCGACGTGTGGGTGAACAGCACGCTCGGCTACAACGCCCATCCCGTGCAGGGCGGCTACGGCGGCCTGGTGTTGGTCCACGAAATCGGCCACGCCATCGGCCTGGCCCACCCCGGCGACTATAACGCCGAGGACGGCGTCACGATCACGTACGCCGCCAACGCCGAGTACTACGAGGACTCGCTGCAGTTCACGGTGATGAGCTACTTCGATGAGGACGAAACCGGCGCGAACTTTCATGGCGCCTACGCCGCCGCCCCCATGTTGGACGACATCTCGGCCGCGCAGCAAGAATACGGCGCCAATATCACCACGCGTACGGGCGACACCGTCTACGGTTTCGGTTCGACCGCCGGCCGCCCCTGGTTCGCCGCGACCGCCAGCGATTCGACGCTGATCTTCGCCGTTTGGGACGCGGGCGGCGTCGATACATTCAACTTCTCGGGTTATTCCACCGGTCAAGTCATCGACCTGCAACCCGGGCATTTCTCCAGCGTCGGCGGCTTGATCGGCAATGTGGCGATCGCCCTGAACGTCGGCATCGAGAACGCGCTCGGCGGCTCGGGCGTCGACACCATCACCGGCAATGCGCTGGCCAACCGGCTGGAGGGTCTGGCTGGCGGCGATGCGCTCTATGGCCTGGCCGGCGACGACGTCCTCTTCGGCGGCGACAGCCAGGACCAGCTCTATGGCGGCGACGGCAACGACCACCTGTACGGCGGCGCCGGCGGCGACTTCATCGATGGCGGCACCGGCTACGACCTCGCGCGCTATGACGACGCGACGGCCGCGGTGACGGTGAATCTATCGACGGGCGCGGGCGCGAACGGCGCGATCGGCGACACCTATATTTCGATCGAAGGCGTGATCGGCTCGAACTTCAGCGACGTGCTCGTCGGCGACGCCGGCGACAATGTCCTTTACGGTCAGGCCGGCGACGACGCCCTCTTCGCCGGCGCGGGTCGCAACAGCCTCTACGGCGGCGCGGGCGGTGACCATCTCTACTCCGGAAGCGGCGCCGACCTGATGGACGGCGGCGACGGCTACGATCTGGTCCGCTACGACGCCGCGGCCTCGGGCGTGTCGGTGGATCTGTCGGCCCAGCGCGGTCTTGCCGGCGAAGCCGCCGGCGACGCCTACGTCTCGATCGAGGGCGTGATCGGTTCGACCTTCGCGGACATCGTGACGGGCGACGCCGCGGCGAACGTCATCTACGGCCTGGCCTCGGATGATGTTCTCTACGGCCTAGGCGGCGCCGACCAGCTGTTCGGCGGAGACGGCAACGACTTCCTCTACGGCGGCTTCGGCGCTGACCTGCTGGACGGCGGCGCCGGCTACGACCTAGCGCGCTTCGACAGCGCCGGTCCGGCCTTCATCATCGTCGACCTCAAGAATGGCGTGACCAACGACAACGACCACATGATCTCGATCGAGAGCATCGTGGCCACCGACCAGTCGGACATCCTGTACGGCGACGACAGCGGCAATGTCATCTACGCCCTTGGGGGGAACGACCGGCTGGTGGGCCTGGGCGGCGACGACAGGCTCTACGGCGGCTCCGGCGCCGACCTGTTCGCTTTCGACAGCGGGTCGGGCCGCGACCTGGTCGTGGACTTCCAGCCGGCGGGCGCTGGTCACGACGTCATCGCCATCGAACGCGACGCCAATCACTCGGGCGTCACGGATTTCGCGACGCTGATGGCCCGCGCCCAGGAACAGGCGGCCGGAGTCTTTCTGGACCTGGGCGGCGGCAACGGCGTCACCTTGCTGGATGTCCACGTGGCCGACCTAACCAGCGACCTGTTCACCTTCTACTGATCGCCGCCTGCTGATCGCTGATGGGCTGGCGGGATATCATTGTCGCGTCTCGGCCGAACTCGCGCCGGGCCGCCGCGTTGTGCTCGCATGCCCCATCGCCCTCGCATCGGCTGCTCCGGCTGGACATATGACGACTGGAGGGGACCGTTCTATCCCGAGACGGTGAAGCTGAAGGATCGGCTGACCTACTACGCCAGCCGCTTCGACACGACGGAGATCAACGGCAGCTTCTATCGTCTGCCCAGCGAAAAGGCCGTCGCCGCCTGGGCCGAGCAGGTCCCCGACGGCTTCTGCTTCGCCTGGAAAGTCTCGCGCTACATCACCCACAACAAGAAGCTGAAGGATTGCCAGGACAGCGTCGACCTGGTCTTCGACCGGATGAAGCCCCTGGGCGGCAAGCGCGGACCCGCCCTGGTGCAGCTGCCGCCCATGCTCCACCGCGACGACGAGCGGCTGAAGCGGTTCCTGGGCTGGCTGCCGAAAGGCTGGCGGACCACGGTCGAGTTCCGTCACGCCAGCTGGTACGAGGACGCGGTCTTCGACATCCTGCGCGACCACGGCGTCGCCTTCTGCGTCTCGGATCACCACGACGCCCCCTCGCCCTGGCTGGCCACCGCCGACTTCGCCTATGTGCGGGGCCACGGGCCGGGCGGCCACTATCACGGCCGGTATTCCGACGCCGAACTGCAGGCTTGGGCCGAGCATCTCGCGACCTGGCGCGCCGAGGGCCTGGACACGTTCAGCTACTTCGACAACGACGTGAAGAGCGCCGCGCCGCAGGACGCGGACAAGCTGATCGCGCTGCTGGACTGATCGTCGCGTCGATCCCCGTTCCCTTTCCCGAAGAACCGCATTATAGCTCCAGGCTGAACATCCCGCCCGGCCGCAAGGTCGGGCGCCGTCATTTCTGGAGGACCGCATGTCCGACATCCTGATGCCCAAGGCGACGGCCGTCTGGCTCGTGGACAACACGTCGCTGAGCTTTGAGCAGATCGCCGATTTCTGCGGCCTGCACCCCCTGGAAGTCCGCGGCATCGCCGACGGTGAAGTGGCGCGCGACATCCGCGGCGCCGACCCGATCGGCAACGGCCAGCTGACCCGCGAGGAGCTGGACCGCGCCCAGGCCAATCCGGACTACCGGATGAAGGCCCAGGTCAGCCGCCACGCAGAACTGCTGAAGCCGCAGAAGAAGGCTCCGCGCTACACCCCGGTGTCGCGCCGCCAGGACCGTCCGGACGCCATCGCCTGGTTCCTGCGCCACCACCCCGAAGTGACCGACGCGCAGATCTCCAAGCTGCTGGGCACCACCAAGTCGACCATCGAGCAGGTCCGCGCCCGCACGCACTGGAACGCGGCCAATATCAAGCCGGTCGATCCGGTGACCCTGGGCCTGGTCGGCCAGCTGGAGCTGGACGCCCTGGTCAAGAAGGCGGCCGAGAAGAAGGCCAAGGACGACCTGAAGAAGGGCATCCTGCCGGAAGACCCGACCCTGCGCCCCGCCTCGGAAACCAGCGCCCTGCCGGAAGACCACGAGGACGAAGAGGCCGCGATCCGCGCCGCGCGTATCGAGCCCAAGGCCGAGGACGTGTTCGGCAAGTCGACCTACGTCCCGGACGAGGACGAAGACGACGAGGACTAGGGCCTCACGGTCAAGCAAAAGGCCCGCTCCGTCTGCACGGCGCGGGCCTTTCTGTTTTCGGCCTCCTCAGGCGGCCACCGCGGCTTCAGGCGCGCGACGGCCAGAGGGGGCTAGTGAAGTCGGGCCCTGAGGCCTTCGATCTCCTCCTTGAGCCTGAGCTTCTGCCGCTTCAGCTCCCGGAGACGGGTGCTGTCGCTGACGGGTCGACTGGTCTCCTCCTGGATCGTGCGGTCGAGGCTCTCGTGACGGGACCCTAGCTCGCGGATACGGGATTCGATGGCCATGGCTGTCGGCTCCTTGCTGGTGGAGAGGCAAGTCAACACCCGCTGGCCGAAGCTGTCAGATCACATATGATTGCAATCGGCGGCGCTTGACCTGGCGCAGCTTGCTCCCAGGACGGACGAAAATTCACCATGTCGGACCCGCTGGCCAGCCCACAAACCCCCTCGGAAAAGCCTCGCCTGGTCGTCGGAATCTCAGGCGCTTCGGGGGTTGTCTATGGTCTTCGGGCCCTGGACGCCTGCCGCGAGCTGGGCGTGGAGAGCCACCTCGTCCTGACCAAGTCGGCGGTCCTGACCCTGTCGCAGGAAACCGGATTTTCCGTCGGCCAGGTCAATGAAAAGGCGGACGTTGTCCATCGCGTAGGCGACATTGGGGCGGCGATCGCGTCTGGCTCATATCGCACATTGGGAATGATCATCGCCCCCTGCTCGGTGCGGACGATGAGCGAGATCGCCACGGGCGTCACGGCCTCGCTGCTGACCCGCGCCGCCGACGTGACCCTGAAGGAGCGCCGTCCGCTGGTGCTGATGGTGCGCGAGACGCCGCTGCACCTGGGCCACCTGCGCACCATGACCAAGCTGGCCGAGATGGGCGCGGTGATCGCTCCGCCGCTTCCGGCGTTCTACGCCAAGCCGCGGTCGATCGCCGAGATGGTCGACCAGTCGGTGGGCCGCGCGCTCGACCTGTTCGGCCTCTCCTGGCGGCCGGTCCGGCGCTGGGGCGAGGACCTGGCGACCATCACTGGAGAGGCCTGAAAGGGCCTTGGGGGGTTAACGACGATGCGGCTTTGGCAATGGGCGCTGGAGGTCTATGTGCGACCGTCTGTCGCAGGGGCGTGCCTGTCGCTGCAGGACGGACACGGCCAGAACGTGCCCTACCTGTTGTGGGCCGCCTGGCGCGCCAGCGAAGGCCGCGCGGCCGACGTCAAGGCCGCCGCCCAGTTGGTCCGGCGGTGGGACGCCGAGGTCGGCTCGCCCCTGCGCGCCATCCGCCGCGCGATCAAGCCGGCCTGGCCGGGGATCGACGACGGCGCTCGCGAGGACTTCCGCAATGCGGTCAAGGACATCGAGCTGCACGGCGAGAAGGTGCTGATGGAAAGCCTGGAAGCCCTCAGCGGCGAGCCCGGACCGGCTCTGGACGTGTTCGACACGCTGCTGGAAGCCGCCCGGGCGTCGGGCGACCCGCCGCGCGACGGCGCCCTGCGGGCCCTTTCCGACGCGCTGGGCGGGCCGGCGGCGTGAGGCCCTTTACCGGCTGTCAGGCTTTGCTATCTATCACCGCCGCGAACACGCGCCCGAGACCTGGCATGGAGGAGCGTCCATGAACGACGACGATCCTTCCGACGATTCCGACGTCGCCATCGAACGACGCCTGGCCATCCTGCGCGAGGAGCACCAGGACCTGTCGGATTCGATCGAGGCTCTGGAAGAACGCCCCCAACCCGACATGCTCCAGATCGCCCGCCTCAAGCGCCGCAAGCTGGCCCTGAAGGACGAGATCGTGCGGCTGGAAGACCAGCTCATGCCGGACATCATCGCCTAAGCCATTACCTCGGCCAACCACCGCCGCAGGGCGCTGACCGCCTGGCCGTCGCGCGCGGCGGGCGGATAGACCAGCTCGAACCGCCGCCCGGCCAGCACCGGCCCGAACGGCTGGACCAGCAGGCCGGCGGCCAGCTCCTCGGCCACCAGCGTCAGGCTGGTCAGCACGACGCCGTGCCCCGCCGCGGCCGCCTGGATGGCGTGACTGTCGTCGGTGAAGCGCGGCCCCGCCTCGACGTCCAGATCCGTCCTTCCCGCCTGCCGGGCCCATAGCCGCCAGGTTGGGGCGTCGGCGCCCGGATGACGCCATTCGGCATGGATCAGGGTCTGGGCGGCCAGACCCCCGGGCTCGGCCAGGCCAAGGCGGGGACTGCACACCGGGGCGAAGCGGTCGTCGACCAGGGGTTCGGAGACCAGGCCGGGCCAGGGTCCCAGGCCATAGCGCACGGCCGCGTCGGCCTCGCCCGCCCGCAGGTCGACCGGATCGTCGGTGGCCAACAGGCGCAGGTCCAGATCGGGATTGGCGGCGCGGAACGCCTCCACCCGGCCGGCCAGGCGTCGAGCGGCGAAGGCCATGGTCGTCGACAGGGTCACCACCCGACGACCGCTCTCCACGCGAAGACTGGCGACCGCCCGTTCAAAGGCGTCCAGGCCGTCCATGAGGACCGGGAAAAGCCGCGCCCCGGCGGCCGTCAGGCTGACGCTGCGAACGCCGCGCACGAACAGCGGCTGGCCCAGGTGCGCTTCCAGCTGCCGCACCTGGTGGCTGACCGCCGTGGGCGTGACCGCGAGCTCCTCGGCCGCCAGGCGAAAACTGAGCCGGCGCGCGGCGGCCTCGAAGGCGCGCAGGGCCGAGAGCGGCGGCAGGCGGCGCATGAATGATCTCACCTCATCTGTCGCCTGTGGATTTCGCGTTTGTGGCGGCACGTCAAGAGCGCGATTCACGTCTAGACGCCGACCGGATGAGATCAGTTCATCCAAAGCCTCGGAGATCTCGCATGACCACCCTGCTCCACATCGACTCCAGCGCCCGCGCCGGACTGTCCGGCCGCGACGCCCGCGGCTCGCACAGCCGTCGCCTGACCGCGCGCTTCGTCGACCGCTGGCGGGCCGCGCATCCCGCCGATCCGGTGATCTATCGCGACGTCGGCGCCGCCCCACCCTCGCCGGTGACCGGCGACTGGATCCACGCCGCCTTCACCCCGCCCGAGCGCCGCGAAGCCTGGATGGCCACGGCCCTGGCCGAAAGCGACCGCCTGGTCGACGAAGTGCTGGCCGCCGACGTGATCGTGCTGGGCGCGCCGATGTACAATTTCGGTCCGCCCGCCCAGCTGAAGGCTTGGCTCGACAACATCGTCCGGGTCGGCCGCACCTTCGGCTTCGACCGGGCGCGGGCGGGCGAGCCCTACTGGCCGATGCTGGACACGGCGGGCAAGACGCTGGTGATCCTGTCCTCGCGCGGCGACCACGGCTACGCCCCCGGCGGGCGGCTGGCCCACGCCAACCATCTGGAGCCCGCCCTGCGCACCCCGTTCGGCTATCTGGGCGTCACCGACGTCCACGAGGTCGCCATCGAGTACGACGAGTTCGCCGACGCCCGCCTGGCCGCCTCGATCGTCGCGGCCGAAGCGCGGGTCGACGACCTGGTGAAGACGTTGCTGGCCGCCAGGTCCGAGGCGGCGGCGGCGTAGAGCACCGCGCGGAAAAGTGGGGCCGGTTTTCCGCAGAAGCGATGCGAAGACAAAACCTAGAGCGCCACCTCGACGCTCGCCTCGTGCGCCACCGGGAAGTTCAACGAATTGGCCACGAAGCACTTGGCGTTGGCGTCGTGATGCAGGGCCAGGGCCTTGGCCGGGTCCGAGCCCGCCGCGATCGTCACGTGGGGGCGCAAGGTCGCGCCCTCGAAGCGGCCGCCGCCGGTCTCGTCCTCGACCATCACCGCCGTGGCTTCGTCGCGATAGGCGGTGACCACCACGCCGTTCACGGCGCACAGGTGCAGGTACCACAGCTGGTGGCACGAACTGATCGAGGCCAGCAGCAGCTCTTCCGGATTCCAGCGGGCCGGATCGCCCCGGAAACTCGGGTCCGACGAGCCCAGCAAAGCCGGCTTGCCGTCGGCGGCGACCTCATAGGCCCGCTCGTAGGACCGGTAGCTGGCCGTACCCGCGCCGGTGTTTCCCGTCCAGGTCAGGGTCGTGGCGTAGCGGTGCGACTTGGACATGGGCGGGCTCCTCTTTTGCGAGGGAGATAGCGCGCTCCCGCCCTGCCGAAAACCTCGTCCTTCGACAAACTCAGGATGAGGTTTTTCGACTGCCCGGGAAATTGGTCCTTATCCTGAGCCTGCGAGACCACGCGAGGCGTTTGAACGCCGATGCGCCCTCACGCTTCCCTGCGGACCCGCTTCTTCAGGAACATCGCCGCGTCGGCCTCGGCCAGGGCGACTTCGGGGTCGGCGCCCGGCTCGATCTCGCGCGCGCCCCACGAGATGCGCAGCGGCACGGACCACTCGCCCACCTGAACCGGCGTGCCTCGCACGGCGGCGGCCAGGGTCTCGGCCTTGGCGGCGGCGGTCTGCTGATCAGCCTGGACCAGCAGCACGGCGAACTCGTCGCCGCCGATCCGGCCCACCACGTCGGTTTCGCGGACATGGGCCTGCAGGCGCTCGGCCACGGCCTTGAGGGCCTGGTCGCCGGCTGCGTGGCCGAAGCGGTCGTTGACGGCCTTGAAGCCGTCCAGGTCGAAGAACACCAGGCTGGCGGGCGAGCCGTAGCGCTGGGCGAAGGCGGCGACCCGCTTGATTTCGCGCAGGAAGGCCCGGCGGTTCAGCACCGGCGCCAGGACGTCCAGGTCGGCCAGTCCCTGGGCCTCGCCCAGCTTGAACTTCAGCCGGGCGACCTCGTTGCGCAGGTCGTCGATCTCGACCATCAGGGTCTTGAGCGCCGCCTGCACCTGCGGGGTTAGGTCAGCCTCCGACAGCCCCAGGAACCCGGCCGTATCGGCCGCCACCACCGCCCGCGCCACCGCCGGCCCGGCGGCCTCGGTCAGGGCCCGGCGACGGATGGCCGAGAAGGATTCGGTGCGGGCGCTGGTGATCTTCATGCGACGTCGGGAACCACAGGGGGAATCACTTGCAGTGAAGCTCCAGCATTTCTGCGTTCTTTCATTAACCATGACAATGGTGACACGCCTGTGTCGCAGCGTCGCGGCGTCGCCCTATCCCTTCGGATCGCCTGGGCTTTTCCCGAGGTTCATTCGGTGAGAACGGGCTTTGGCGCTTTGACGCCAGGGGCTATAAGGCCCGCGATTCACGGCCGTCAGGTCACGGAGCGCGCCAAAACCTTTGAGGGGCGCTCCACCGCCGCCTCTAGGGAAATCGTCGCCGATGCCCACCGCCACGCCACCTGTCCCCCCCGTGGCGATCGTCATGGGCAGCCGCTCGGACTGGCCGACGATGAAGAAGGCGGCCGAGGCGCTGGACGCCCTGGGGGTGGCCTATGAGGCCAAGGTGGTTTCCGCCCATCGCACGCCCCAGCGCCTGGTCGAGTTCTCCACCACCGCCCAGGCGGTCGGCTACAAGGTGATCATCGCCGGCGCGGGCGGCGCGGCGCACCTGCCGGGCATGGTCGCCTCGATGACCATCCTGCCGGTGCTGGGCGTTCCGGTGCAGTCCAAGGCCCTGAACGGCCTGGATTCGCTGCTGTCCATCGTCCAGATGCCGGGCGGCGTTCCGGTCGCCACCCTGGCGATCGGCGAGGCGGGGGCCAAGAACGCCGGCCTGCTGGCCGCCCAGATCCTGGCTGTTTCGGATGCGGCCCTGGCCGGACGCCTGGCCGCCTTCCGCACCGAACAGACAGACAGCGTCGTCGAAAGCGTCGAAGACTGATGAGCACCTTTCCCCTGCCTCCTGGTTCCACGATCGGCATCCTCGGCGGGGGACAGCTGGGCCGCATGCTGGCCCTGGCCGCCGCCCGCCTGGGCTTCGACGTGGTGATCCTCGATCCCGAGGAGAACAGCCCGGCCGGCCGCGTGGCCGCCCGCCAGATCGTCGGCGCCTATGACGACCGCTGGTCGCTCAAGCGCCTGGCCGAGGTTTGCGACGTCGTCACCTACGAGTTCGAGAACGTGCCGGCCGACACGGTCGCCGAGCTGACCGCCCAGGGCGTGCTGGTCGCCCCCGGCGCCAAGGCCCTGGCCGCGGCGCAGGACCGGGTGGTGGAAAAAACCTTCCTGGCCGAGATCGGCGTGCCCACCGTCGCCTTCGCCGCCGTCGAGACGGCCGATGACCTGGCCGCCGCCGTGGCCAGGATCGGCGCCCCGTCGCTGCTGAAGACCCGCCGCGAGGGCTATGACGGCAAGGGCCAGGCCTGGGTGCAGCGCCCCGCCGACGCCCCGGCCAGCTTCGACAGGATCGGCCAGCGGCCGGCCATCCTCGAGGCCCCGGCCGACTTCGTGCGCGAGCTGTCGGTGATCGCCGCCCGCGGCCGCGACGGCGAGATCGCCTGCTATCCGCTGTCGGACAACCACCACGAGGGCGGCGTCCTGCGCCGCACCAGCGCGCCGGCCAAGGTCTCGAGCGCCACCCGCGACCAGGCCGAGGCCATCGCCGCCCGGATCCTGACCGCCCTGGAATATGTCGGCGTGATCGGGGTCGAGCTGTTCGAGCTGGCCGGCGGCAAGCTGCTGGTCAACGAGTTCGCCCCGCGAGTGCACAACACCGGCCACTGGACCCAGGACGGCTGCGAGGTCGACCAGTTCGAGCAGCACATCCGCGCCGTCGCCGGCTGGCCCCTGGGCCCCACCGCCCCCCGCGCCCATGTCGAGATGACCAACCTGCTGGGCCCCGAGGTCGACGCCTGGGCCAAGCTGGCGGCCGAACCCGAGACCCGCATCCACCTCTACGGCAAGGGCGAGGCCCGGCCGGGGCGGAAGATGGGGCATGTGAACAGGTTGCGGGGGTTGAAGGACTAAGCGCGGCGAGGCCCTGCGGCGGGCCTTAGCTTGACCAGATCTCGGACCCGTCGCCAGATCGCCCGGATCGCGACGACGGCCAGCGCGACGCCTGCGAGCGCCATCGCCACCCTCATGCCTCTGCCGTTGTTGTCGACGGCTTTGTCGACGATGACCTCGCCGTCCATCCGCAAGTCCCGGATCTCGCTGCCGAAGGCCTCCATCTTGACATGCTCGGGCTCCGGCCAGCGGGGCAGCGCTCGCCACTTGGCCAGGGCCGGACAGTTGTTCCGCGGATGCTGCCGCGACCCGCACCAGAACTGGAAGGCTCGCCCATCGGGCATGATGACGAGCCTGGACAATGACCGGACCTCGATCGGTTTGCCCGACACCACGGTCGGCTGTGGATCGGGGAGGAAAGTCAGAACCATGAGGATCGCGGACAAAGGTAGGGCCGCGCTCCAGGAGGCCAGTTCCGCGCGCGCCCGGCTTGAGCGCGCCGCATGGCTTCGCAGGGGCTGATCCCCGAGACGGCGGTGAAGGAGGATCGCGACCGTCGCCAAGGCGATCGTCAGCAGGCCCGACGCCGCGAAGGCGGCGAACTTCGTCAGCAGCCCGAGAGCCACCGCGGCGGCGCCGAGCATCGCCATGCCGACGGCGCACTCGATCCAGCGTCGTCTGTTCTGGAGCGTGCGGGAAATCGACTTCGACCCAAGCGCCGCCTGATCCGGACTCCGAACGGCCAAGGGCGGGAGCTCGGCCTTTCAAGGTCAAGCTATCCAATATGCGCTCCTGGAGGAAGAGCCAGACCTTGCCGCCGCCGGATCGCCAGGGCAGCCTCCCCCTGCACCCAGACACCAGCCGAGACGATCGGCATGGTGGTTCCCGACGGCGCGGAAGCGATGCGACCTTTCCTGCCGGCCAAGGACTAGATCCCGTCGGTGGGATTGTGGATCACGGTGTTCATGGCGGCCTCGCCGCTTTTGTCTTGTGAGCTTGGCGTCCAAAGCCTAGCGGAAAGACGCGCCGTCGGTGTGACGGTCTTGGCGGAGACAGGCGTGGCCGAACAAGCGTGCATAGGCCTGATCGGCGGCATGAGCTGGGAGAGCTCGGCCCAGTACTACCGCCTGATCAACGAGGGTGTCCGCGACCGCCTGGGCGGGGTGGCGTCGGCCCGCACGCTGATGTGGTCGTTCGACTTCGCCCGGATCGAGGCCCTGCAGCACGCCGGCGACTGGGACGCCCTGGCCGGCGAGATGGCCGAGGCCGCCCGTGTGCTCGAGAAAGGCGGCGCCGACGCCCTGGTCCTGTGCACCAACACCATGCACCGTTGCGCCGGGGCTATCGAGGCGGCGGTGGACATTCCCCTGCTGCACATCGCCGATCCCACGGCGGCGGCGATCCAGGCGGCCGGCCTGACGAAGATCGGCCTGCTGGGCACGGCCTTCACCATGGAGCAGGACTTCTACCGCGGCCGGCTGGAGGCGCGGTTCGGCCTGGAGGTGCTGATTCCCGACGCGGAAGACCGCGTGGCCGTGCACGGCGTCATCTATCGCGAGCTGGTGGCCGGCCAGGTGCTGGACGCCTCGCGCGAGGTCTACCGCGACGTGATCCAGCGGCTGGTCGATCGCGGCGCGCAGGGGATCATCCTCGGGTGCACCGAGATCATGCTGCTGATCGGCCAGGCCGACAGCCCCGTGCCGGTGTTCGACACCACGACCCTGCATGCGATGGCGGCGGTGGACCGGGCGCTGGGGGCGTAAGACCCCTCAGTCGCTTCGCGACAGCTCCCCACAGGGGAGCAACTGCGCACTGGAGATCCTGCCCTCTGGGGGAGGTGGCCCGGAGGGCCGGAGGGGGTCAGCCTCGCCCGTACCGCATCCGCGCCAGGGCCCCGGCCACCTCGGCGGCCAGGTTCATCGGCTTGATCCCGGCTTTCCACTTTTCGAAGGCCATGACGTTGTCGATGCGGCCGTCCAGGTGCTTGAGCGCCGACTCGCGGCCGGACGCCATGTCGACCGCCAGGGTCGAGACCAGGATCCCCGACAGGATCGCGCGCTTGGAATAGTGATTCTCGTCAGTCGCCGTGTCGCCGGCCCAGCGCCACAGGACGTCGGCGCTTTCCCAGACCAGGGTCAGGGCCAGTGGCAGGTGGGTCGGAAAGGCCAGGAAGGCCGCCAGCCTGCGCAGGGCCTCGGCGTCTTGCTGGGCCGCGTCGAGCCGCGCGACGACGCCGGCGCGGATCTTGTCGCGGATCTTGGCTGGCGGCGGATCCAGCGCCTTCAGCGCGGCCAGGGCCGCCTTGTCGTGGCGGCGCGACAGCAGGGCGGCCAGGTCGCGGGGGCCTTGCGGCAGCAGCAGTTGCGCCTCGCCGGCCTTGAGACCGGCGGCCTCGGCCGCGGCCCGGACCAGACCGGCGTTCCAGCCCAGGCGCGAAGCCAGGCGCAAGGCCGCGTCCAGCACCCGCTGCTCGGCCTGGTCGGCCCAATCCCCGGGTCCATCCTTGGAGGTGTCGGCTGTCTGCGTCATGAATCCGAGTCTATACGGGAGTTTAGGCCGCGTCGCGATGGACAGAGCGCCCCGCCTCTGCTATCAGCCGCCCCTCGTCGCCCGGGAGATCCCTTTCCGGGCTTATCAGGTTTTGTTCGCCCGCCCGGCCCCTGAGAGGGACTCGGGAAGATGGTCGGGCCGTCGAATGGAGAGAGACCCCTGGTCCAGATTTTCGTCCGCGACAACAACGTCGATCAGGCGCTCAAGGCCCTGAAGAAGAAGATGCAACGCGAAGGCTCGTTCCGCGAAATGAAGCGGCACGTGCATTACGAAAAGCCGTCGGAAAAGCGCGCGCGCCAAAAGGCCGAAGCCGTCCGCCGCGCCCGCAAGCTGGCCCGCAAGCGCGCCCAGCGCGAAGGCCTGCTGCCGATGCCGAAGAAGCCGGCCGGCGCGCGTTAAGCGACGCTTCCAGGTTTCTGGACACATAAGCCCGCGTGGAGCGATCCACGCGGGCTTTGTTTTGGGTGTTGAGTGGGCCGCACGCTCACTTGCCCCCACACCTGACCGCTTCGCGGTCTGTCCGCCCCCACAGGGGGCGGAGCCTTGCGACTCAGGTTCTTCCCCCTGTGGGGGAAAACGGTCGCGAAGCGACCCGTAGGGGGCAAGCGCTAGCCGCCCTTCCCTGTCCCTCCCACGAACTCCACCGCCTTGACGATATGGCCCGCGAACGACTCGCCGAGCAGCCGCGTGTGGCTGGCGGCCTCCACGTGATCCACATAGCCGCGCTTCGACCGCTCGGCCGGCGCGGACTGCATGGCCTTGCGCCGCTCGCGCCCCTTGACCGGTCCGGCCGTGACCACCGCCACCGGCCAGGCCGGATCATAGGCCGGCTCGGCGACCGCCTGCTGCGCCGATTGGGGCCATAGGGCCACTTCGGCGGCGGCGGTGCGGTTGTGGCGGCCGTTGGCGAAGGCCCAGCGCTTCTCGGCCTGGGCGGCGGGCGGCAGGCCGATCTTGTCGCCCAGGCCGGTATGGGCCAGCGGCTTGAACAGCCCCAGCGACGCCCCCCGCGCCGCCCAGCGGGACGCCGCCGTGAAGGCCTTGATGAACGGCTTGAACGCTTCGGTCTCCGAGGCGTCGGCCGTCGCGGCGTCGACCAGCACCAAGCCCGCCACCTGCCTTGGATTGCGGCCGGCGTATTCGCGCAGGCGCAGGCCGGCCATCGAGTGGCCGACCAGGATGAACGGTCCCTTTTCGCCCGAGGCGGCGACCAGCTTCTCGAAGTCCGAGACGATGGCCAGGCCGTCGCGCGGCGCAGGTCCCGGTGGCGAGAAGCCCATGCCGGCCCGGTCATAGGCGCAGGATCGCCAGCCGGCGGCGCTCAGGGCGTCCTGAGTGGCGCCCCAGTCGGCGGCGAAGCCGAAGGCGCCGGCCTCCAGCCAGACCAGCGGCCGCTCGCCTTGGGAGGGCCCTTCGCAGACCAGCCGCAGTTGCCGCCCCTCGCCGATGTCGACCATCCGGCCCCGCGGGACGGGGTGGCTGGCCGCCGACATCAGGCCGCCCGCCGCGATGAAGGAAAGAAGGAGAAGAGCGAATCCGGCAAGGGCGCGTCCGACGAACTTGAGCATGCAAGCACTCTAGACAAGCGACCATGTCCGTCGAGTGACGGCGGCGTGGAAAACCGGTGCAGCGTCTGACCTGCCTTGGACCTAGCCGTCGACGACGTTGATCCGCATACGAATGCGGCCGCCCTTGACGCGGGTGACCACGCCCTCGTCGTCGGCCGCCATCTTGCCGGGCATCTGGGCCTTCACGCCTTCCGGCCACCGCGACACCTGGGCCAGGCGCACCTTGCGGCCCACCTTGGCGGCGGCCTTCAGCGGCAGGTCGTCCTTCTCGGCGAAGGTCTTGCCCATGAACAGCGCCGGGTTCAGCGGCTTGCCGGCCTTGTTGCGCAGCTCGAAGTGCAGGTGCGAGCCGGTCGAGCGGCCGCTGTTGCCGACATAGGCTACGGTGGTCCCGCGCTTGACATAGGTCCCGCGCTTGAGGCCCGCGTCTCGGCCCAGATGGGCGTAGAGGGTGCGGAAGCCGTCCTTGTGCGCCACCTCGACGAAACGGCCGTAGGAGCCGCTGACGCCGCTCCTGGTGACGATGCCGTCGGTGACGACATGCACGGGCGCGCCGGCCGGGGCGGCGATGTCGACGCCCTCGTGCAGGCGGCCGTTCTCTTCCCACGGCATCTGGCGCAGGCCGAACGGCGAGTTGATCACCCGGCCCGGCAGCGGGGCGTCAAACACGAAGGCGGGCGGCGGGGGCGGCGGCGGCTCGGGCGCCGTAACGGGCGCGACCGCGGGAGCCGGGGCGGGCTTGTCCAGGTCGGCGTTCATCGCGCCGATGGCCGTGACGGCGTTGACCATGCCCCAGACCACGATGGCCCCACCTGCCGCGGCGAAGGCGGCCAGGGAGTATGGAGAGGCGGTTGCGGCCAGGACTCGTGACGCCAAGAGCGATCCTCACAGACGGTCGGTCGACCCAAGGGACCGCGCCAAAGCGCGCTTCCATCCCACAGGCGACCTTTCGGGATGATGAAGGCGGGCTCTATGACGCGCCCATGCGGCGAAAAGGCGGCGCACCTTAACCATTCGTCAAGCATGACCCTGAATCAGCCGACGGACGTTCGGCGAAACATTACGGGATGTTCAGAACATTACTTCGCGTACACTTCTTTAATTACACGTCATGAAGGAGACGTAACGAGTATTCGCGAGAAGTGGCGAGTATATCTTTGGACATGGGGCGCAGGGACGCGCCGGGACAAAGGAACACTCCAATGCGCAAGTTCATGACCAGCCTGGCCGCCGTGGCCACCGTAACCCTCGCCGCCGTGCCCGCCCTGGGCCTGCTGCAGGCCGCCCACGCCGCCGAGCCGACCGCCACGGTTTCCCTGGTCGGCCTGAACCTCTCCAACCCCGCCCACGCCGCCGAATTCCTGGCTCGCGTCGACACCGCCGGCGAACGCGTCTGCGGGGCCAAGGCCCGCACCAACCCGGGTGGCGACTTCACGATGGCCGGCTGCAAGGTCGCGGTCCGCAGCCAGGCCGCCTCGCAACTGTCCAGGAGCCAGCGCCAAAGCCTGCACATGGCCAGCCGCGCCGCCCCGGTGACCGTCGCCGCCCGTTGAGCGACCGCATGACGCGCCAAAAGCAAAAGCCCCCGGATGGTAACATTCGGGGGCTTTTTCAGCGCCAAGCGCCACCATAGAGACGACCAACCTTAACTATTGATGAAACATAGCCATAACGGTGCGATACGCAAAATCTCCCATATCATCTATAATACCCAATATTATCTTTCCTAAATTCCTTGTCATGAATGAAATGTGATGAGTATTTACAATAATACGAGAGTACACCCTTTGGCGCCGGGAGAAACAAGCACCAAATCGAGGGACAACTCCAATGCGCGAGTTCATCATCAGCTTGACTATCGCCTCCGCCCTGGCCCTGACCGCCGTTCCGACCCAAGGCCTGACCCAGGCCCCCGCCGCATCGACCGCCCGCATCTCGTTCGTCGGCCTGAATCTGGCGACCCCCGCCGACGCCGCCAAGTTCGCCGCCCGCGTCAACGCGACCGCCGAAGACGTCTGCCACGACATGGCGCGCGGCAATCCGAATGGCGCGTTCACCATGGCCGGCTGCAAGCGCGCCGTCCGCCAGCAAGCCATGTCGCAACTGTCCAAGGATCAGCGGCAAAGCCTGCGGATCGCGTCGCGCGCCAACACCGTCGCGCTCGCCAGCCGCTGAGACCCGCACGACCTCTGTGACCCGTCAAAAAGCAAAGCTCCGGACGGGGTCCCGTCCGGAGCTTTTTCTTTTCGAAAACACGCCGCCGCGTACCTGAGGCGCCTTGGCGCGCGCCCTCCACACCTGGGACGGATAGAGGGGTTCCGGGCACAAGGCCCGGAATGGCGGAGCTAGTTTGGATCGCCTTGGGACAGCGACGAACCCGTCCCTCGCCGCCTCACAGCCCCTTGACGATCCCCTCGACCATCTTCTTGGCGTCGCCGAACAACATCATGGTGTTGTCGCGGAAGAACAGCTCGTTCTCCACGCCCGCATAGCCGCTGGACATGCCGCGCTTGATGAACAGCACGGTGCGGGCCTTTTCGACGTCGAGGATCGGCATGCCGTAGATCGGGCTCTGCGGATCGGTCTTGGCCGCCGGGTTGGTGACGTCGTTGGCGCCGATCACGAAGGCCACGTCGGCGGTCGAGAACTCGCTGTTGATGTCCTCCAGCTCGAACACCTCGTCATAGGGGACGTTGGCCTCGGCCAGCAGCACGTTCATGTGGCCCGGCATGCGGCCGGCGACGGGGTGGATGGCGTACTTCACCTCCACGCCCTCCTCCTTCAGCTTGTCGCACATTTCGCGCAGGATGTGCTGGGCCTGGGAGACGGCCATGCCGTAGCCGGGGACGATGATCACCTTGCTGGCGTTCTTCATGATGAAGGCCGCGTCGTCGGCCGAGCCCTGCTTGACCGGGCGCGTCTCGACCTTGCCGCCGGGGCCCGCCGCGGCCGCGGCGTCGGCGCCGAAGCCGCCCAGGATCACCGAGATGAAGCTGCGGTTCATGCCCTTGCACATGATGTAGGACAGGATCGCACCCGAGCTGCCGACCAGGGCGCCGGTGATGATCAGGGTGGTGTTCTCCAGCGTGAAGCCCAGGGCGGCCGCGGCCCAGCCCGAATAGCTGTTCAGCATCGAGACCACGACCGGCATGTCGGCGCCGCCGATCGGAATGATCAGGGTGACGCCGATCAGCAGGCTCAGGGCGAAGATCGCCCAGAACGCCCAGATCGCCGAGCCGCCCGAGATCACCAGCACCACCACCATGGCGACGATGGCCAGGGCGATGACGAT
This sequence comes from Caulobacter sp. Root1472, assembly GCF_001426985.1. Classification (NCBI taxonomy): domain Bacteria; kingdom Pseudomonadati; phylum Pseudomonadota; class Alphaproteobacteria; order Caulobacterales; family Caulobacteraceae; genus Caulobacter; species Caulobacter sp. Root1472. The sequence continues at coordinate 133,726 of NZ_LMFX01000002.1, forward strand.
GTTGATCAGGTGGCGGGCCGGCAGCAGGATCGGCGCGCCGCCCATGTTGCCGTTCAGCTTGGCGAAGGCGATGACCGAGCCGGTGAAGGTGATGGCGCCGATGGCCAGGCCCAGCGACAGCTCGATCAGGCTGTTGAGGTGCACGTGGCCGTTCTCGCCGACGATGCCGTAGGCCGCCGGGGTGTAGATCGCCGCCACCGCCACCAGGCAGGCGGCCATGCCGACCAGGCTGTGGAACGCCGCCACCAGCTGCGGCATCGAGGTCATGGCCACCTTGCGGGCGATCACCGCCCCCACCGTGCCGCCGACCGCGATGCCGCCCAGGATCAGGCCGATGGTCACCGGGTCCAGCGCGCCCTGCTTCCAGAGCGTGGCCAGGGTGGTCAGCACGGCGATGCCCATGCCGATCATGCCGTTGCGGTTGCCCGCCTGGCTGGTCACCGGGCTGGACAGCCCGCGCAGCGCCAGGATGAAGAGCACCCCCGACACGATGTAGAGGATGGCGGCGAGATTGGCGTTCATTCGGAAGTCCCCATTTCCGGGTGAGACTTGGCGGCCGCTTTGCGACCCTTGACGATTTGCCAGCTGAAGAGGCCGGCCAAGGCGAGAAAGACCCAGTTCATCGGTCGCGCGGGCTGCAGCGCCAGCAGGACAAGCACGTAGGCCACCCATCCGATCCAGACGAGAACCGCGAACGGGCGGAAGATCCAGCGGCGCATCCAGGCCTTGACCGGAGGCGGCGTGACGGTTCCGGCCAGGCCAAAACCCACCAGCAAAGCGGCCAGGATCAGCGGCAGCACGGTCATCAGGATGTCGGAGGCGAGCGCACCGTTCATGCCTTGCCTCTCGAAGCCAGTTCCGGTGCGGCGTTGACGCCGAACCGGGGCGGATGGCCCGAAGGCAGGCCGGAGAGGTCGTAGCGCGGCGGTTCGTAGTGGTTGGCCGCCGTATAGGGCGCGGCGAAGCGAGGTTGTCCGTCAGGGCCGGTCAACTCTTCCTCGCGCACGAAGAAGGCGTTGGCGCCGGACAGATTGCAGCCGACCAGGGCGTAGCCCTTGGCCCGGCCCAGGGCCTCCAGGCTGCTGAGGCTGGCGCTGTGATAGTTGCCGCCGTCCCAGACCCGGTCGGCCTTGTACTCGGCGACGAAGGCGACGGGCGGCGGATAGGCGGCGTTGTATTCGATGATCACGACGCGCGGGCGAACGGCGGTGATCGCCTGCCAGATCCAATAGTCGTTGCCGTCAATGTCGATCGACAGCAGGTCGACGCTGGCCGGCTTGTCGGCCGTGCCGCTGACCCAAGGACCGAGCAGGCCGTCGATGTTCTCGGCGGTGACGAAGGCCTTCCGGACGGTCAGCCGGCCCTGCCCCACGGCCACGGCGTGATGGCCCTTGGCCGCTTCGACATACTTGTCCGAACCATCCAGCCATAGGCCGCTCCAACCGGCCATCAGCAAGAGAGCCGTGTTGCACTCCACCCCCGCCTGGACGCCGAACTCGATGAACCGCCGGTCGCCCTCGCCGATGCGGTTGAAGATCTCGAGAACGATGCCGTCCTCGTCGTTCTGGCTGTAGGTCTTGCGGCCATGGGCGATCAACCGCCCGGGCTCGCGGGCCCGGGGCGAGGCGCGCAGCTCGTCCCACCAGCGCTCCAGCGCGATGCGGTTGGCGACCTGAGCCTGTTTGACGATGCGCTTGCCACCGAACATCAGCACCCGCCCCCTGAAAACGACCAGCTCATGGACGGACCTCGCCCGGGGGAGCATCGGCGGGCAACAGCGCGAAGATCGAAGTCTGGAGAGCCGGGTCGTTGGGACGGCCGTAGGTGGCCGCCAGCATCATCAGCTTACGTCCGGCCGGAAACGGCTGGCTGGTCTCCGCAGAGGCCAGACCCGTGGCGTCCACCCGCACCGTGGTCGCCATTGGCCCTAAGGTCAGGACTTGAGGCCCCAAGGCTTTCAGGTCGATCGCCGTCCGCTCCCTGTAAGCGGTGATCTTGAAGCCCACCATCAGCGTTCCGCACTGGCCCCATGTCCATTCCTTGGTTGGGGCGGTCATGGCGTCTGGCGCACAGATGCGCAGCGCGACGGATGCCTGGGGCCGGGCCAGGGGCGGATCGACGTAAAAGTAGTCGATAGCGATCCGCCCAGCGGGGATGTCCTCGGGGCGGATCGGGCTGTAGGGCACCTTGGCGGGGGCCCAGCGCCAGGCGTTAGGCTTCAGTTCGTAGGCGGTGCGGGCCCGCGACGCGGAGTCGACCAACGCTTGCCCGTCGAACACTCCGTCATGATCGGTGTCGCGGAAGCAGACGCCGACATCCCCCTTCAGGAAGATGCCAATGGCGCCGTTGGAACCCGGCGCGCAGAACACGTCGCTCTCGGCGATCACGGCCTTAGCGAACACCGCGCCATCCGGAAAGGCGATTGTGCGCCCGGTGGCGTCCGCCAACTGATAGGCGGACGTCAGACGAACCGCCGCTTCGGATCGGAAAGCCTGGCTGAATAGGTCTCCGCCACTGGCGACAGCGGTCGTCGAGGTCGTCGTCGGCGGCTCGACGATGATCGGGAAAAGCAGCAGGGGTCGGCCGCTCGCGGACGGCTCGGCCGCCTCCGCGCCCGAACCCGTCACGAACAGCGCAACCAGCAGCCCGAGGGCTGAAAGGGCGCTGTGTCGGCTCACTTCTTCTCTTTCTTCTTGTACATGGCCAGCATCCGGTTGGTGACCAGGAAGCCGCCGAAGATGTTGACCGCGGCGAAGGCGGCGGCGATGGCGCCGGCTCCCTTGGAGATCCAGGTCGAGGCGGCGACCGTGCCGCCCGACAGGTCGCTGTGGGCCCCATGCGCGGCGGCCGCCAGCAGCGCGCCGACGATGATCACCGACGAGATCGCGTTGGTCACGGCCATCAGCGGCGTATGCAGAGCGGGCGTCACGCTCCACACCACGTAATAGCCCACGAAGATGGCGAGCACGAAGATCGCCAGGCGGAACACGGTGGGGTCGACGGCTTCCATATTCAGGCTCCTGGCTCAGTGCGTCCTTCGAGGCCTTCGCTGCGCGAAGGCGCCTCAGGATGAGGAAGTTGGATGGCTCGGTCTTCGCGGTAGAACCTCATCCTGAGGTGCGAGCGAAGCGAGCCTCGAAGGACGAGGTTCGGCCCCACGGCCATCAGCCCTGCAGGCTCGGATGCACCACCGCCCCGCCCTGGGTGACCAGGGCCGCCTTGAGGATCTCGTCCTCGAAGTCGGGGGCGAAGGCGCCCTCCTTGTTCAGGAACAGGCCCGATAGGGCGAACAGGTTGCGGGCATAGAGCGCGCTGGCGTCGGTGGCGATGCGGCCGGGCAGGTTGGGGATGCCCAGGATCTTGACGCCGTTGGCCGTGACCGCCGTCTCGCCCAGCTTGCCGCCGACCACGTTGCCGCCGGCTTCGATGGCCAGGTCGACCAGCACGGAACCCGGCTTCATCGAGGCGACCTGCTCGGCCGAGACCAGCTTGGGGGCCGGGCGGCCCGGGATCAGGGCCGTGGTGATGACGATGTCCTGCTTGGCGATGTGCGAGGAGACCAACTCGGCCTGCTTGGCCTGGTATTCCTTGGACATTTCCTTGGCGTAGCCGCCGGCGGTCTGGGCGTTCTTGAACTCCTCGTCCTCGACGGCCAGGAACTTGGCGCCCAGCGACTCGACCTGCTCCTTGGTGGCGGGACGCACGTCGGTGGCGGTGACCACCGCGCCCAGGCGGCGGGCGGTGGCGATGGCCTGCAAGCCGGCCACGCCCACGCCCATGATGAACACCTTGGCCGCGGCGACAGTGCCGGCGGCGGTCATCATCATCGGCAGGGCCTTGCCATAGGCCTCGGCCGCCTCGATCACGGCGCGATAGCCGGCGAGGTTGGCCTGGGAGGACAGCATGTCCATCACCTGGGCCCGGGTGATGCGCGGGATGAACTCCATGGCCAGGGCGCTGGCGCCGGCCTTGGCCAGGGCGTTCAGCGTGTCCTTGTCCTGGTGCGGGTTCAGCGCGGCCGCGACGATAGCGCCGGTCTTCAGGGCGGCGATCTCGGCGGCTTCCGGCGCGCGGACCTTGAACAGGACGTCGGCGTCCTTGATGGCGTCCTTGGCCGTCTTGGCCAGCTTGGCGCCGGCCGCCTCGTAGTCGGCGTCGGGGTAGGAGGCCGCAGTCCCCGCCCCGGCCTCGACCACGACCGAGAAGCCGGCCGCGGCCAGCTTCTTGACGGTCTCGGGCGTGGCCGCGACCCGGGTTTCACCACCGCGGGTCTCTTTCGTGACGGCGATAACGGCCATCGGCATACCCCTCCCAAGGACGCTGTTTGCTCAGACGAGCTTGCGCGTCTCTCTAGGGGATGTTCTTGCCCGATGTCGAGCCTTACGCTCGCGTTAGGGGCAAAAAAATACCGATGTCCACCGGTGTCAGTGGGCCGAGGCGGGCTTTTCGCGCAGGAACACGACGCCAAGGATCGCAAGTACGATTCCCGGGATCACCCCGCCGATGAAGCCGGCCGAGGTGCAGAACCACAGGGTGATGGTCAGCAGCAGCACGGCGACGGCCAGCGAACCCCACTTGGTCATCTTGCCAAAGGCTTCGAAGGTCGCGGACTGTTCGTGGATGTCCATTTCACCGCGTTGGTAGTTGCCGGCCATGTCAGTTTCCTGGGTGGAATTAAAAAACGCCCCGCCGCTTACAACGTGCGGGCCGCCGGCTCAAGCCGCCCGGATGTCGCGGTTGGCCCAACCCTCCTGGGTGAACCGCGTTCGAACAGCGGAGACCGCCTGGTCGACCGAAATATCGGCGATCCGGCCTTCTCCGCCGTCGAGGCGGCTGAGCCAGCGCGAATAGGCCGGCACCGGGCTGGTGCCCATCAGGCCGATGGCCGGGCGGCCGACCGAGGCGGCGACGTTCAGCGGTCCGGAGTCATTGCCCAGGAACCCGGCCGACAGGGCGATCAGGGCTGCGGCCTGGTCCAGCGGCAGGTCGCAGGCCAGCACGTCGCGGCCGGCCACGGGCTGGGCGTCGAGCGTCGGCCCGACGCTCGCGGCGTCGTTCGGGCCGCCCAGCCAGAACACGGTCGGGAACAGGTCGGCCAGGGCCTGGGAGACGGCGGCGAAGCGCTCAGCCGGCCAGGTGCGGGCCGGCTCGCTGGCCCCGACGCCCAGCACCAGCCAGGGACCCGGCCGCTCCCCGAACCGCGCCTCGACGGCGGCCACGGCGTTGGGATCGAGCAACAGGCCCGGCTCGCGGCTGTCGACCTTCAGGCCATGCAGCGCCTCGAAGGCCGCCAGCTTGGTCAGGCGATGCTCGGGCCGCATGGCCTTGGGCAGGAACGGGCCTTGCAGCCACCGCTCCTGGCTCTTGTGCCCCAGGCCAAAGCCCCGCCGCTCGGGCACGCCCGCCAGCCAGGCGGCCTGGGCGGGGCGGCCGATCTTCTCCAGGATCCACACGGCGCGGGGCTTCGCCTCGCGGCAGATGCGCCAGAAGTCGAGCACCTCCCGCACGCCCTTCAGCGATCCTGTGAAATGGCGGGCATAGATCACGCCAGCGATCGTCGGCTCGACGGCCAGCACCTCGGCGGCGCGGCTGGACGGGCGGGCGACCAGCACCACCTGCCCCTCGGGCGTGGTCGCGGCGATGGCCCGGAAGGTCGGCAGGTGCCACATCAGGTCGCCGATGCCCCGGTCGGGCGCGTAGACGAGGACGGGGCCGGGATGCTGGGCGGTCATGCGACGGGCTTAGCGGGCGCTTGCGAGGTTGTCATCTCGTCCTCCCCTCCCAACCGTCATCGGGCCTTGTGCCCGGAACCCCTTTCTCCGTCGCAGGTGCGGAGGGCTGGCGCGCCTACGCGCCAAGGCGCCTCACCGTCGGCTGGACGAGGGGTTCCGGGCACAAGGCCCGGAATGACGGCACTCTTTATGGGATAGGTGAGGCAGGGGTCCCTTCGAGACCTACGCCCACCCCGCCAGCAGCCCCCGCAGCCCCGCCACGAAGGCCAGCGGCTGGTCGACCATCACGTGGTGGTCGGCGTCGGGGACGATGACGCGCAGGACGCTGTCAGGCATCTCGCCGACCATGTAGTCCACGGTCTCGGCCGGCATCAGGCCCGAGCGCTCGCCCCACATCATCGCCGCCGGACAGGCGATGCGCGGCAGCAGCAGGCCCAGGTCGGGCATCGAGAACCGCTGCCAGATGGCCGGATCGAACTTCCAGGTCCAGCCGCCCTCGACCGCCTTCAGCGATCCTCGGGCGATGTGATCGGCGATGTAGAGGTTCTCGCAGCCCTGCGGCGGGGCCAGGCGGAAACGGCTCAGCGCCGCCTCCAGGGTCGGATAGACCCGGTTGGCGTCCGGGCGCGAAGGCGGGCCGCGCCAGCGCTTTTCCGGCGGCTGGATGCTTGAGTCGACCATGACGACGCCGCGCAGCCGGTCGGCGTGCTCGACGCTGCAATAGAGGGTGGGAAAACTGCCGAACGAGTGACCGACCAGGATCGACTTTACCCCGCCCGCGTCCAGTTGCGCGGCCTCGACCGCCGCGAAGACCTCAGCTGCGAACAGCTGGGCCGAATAGGCTGGCCGCCAGTCGGACCCGCCCATGCCCGACCATGAGATCGCCGCGCACCGCCAGTCTTTCGCAAAGAACGGCGCGATGAAGCTCCACCAGTCGGCGTGGGCGCCATTGCCGTGCAGGAACAGCAAGCCCGGCTGGCCGACCTCGCCCCAGGCCAGCAGTTCGATCTCCGCGCCCTCCACCGGTATGCGCGAGCGTTCGGGCGCGGCGGCGATGGCCGCCTCGAACCAGGCTGGGGCCGGCGGCTTCTGGCCCTGGAACGGGCCGAGCAGCGAGAGTGGCGCGGGGCGGTCGTCGGCCATGCTCAAGCCTTTTCCCGATAGGCGATCTCGCCCGGACGCGGCGCGCGCGGGGCCAGGGCCTTGAAAACCCCCGTGCCGGTCATCAGGGTCCGCTCGCCGGCCCAGATGCGGCCGCGCACGGTGAACACCAGATCCTGTTCGATGAGCAGCTCGCCCTCCCCTTCGACGAAATCGCCAAGCTGGGCCCCGGACAGGAAATCGCAGTTCAGGCGCACCGTGACCCAGCTGTAGGACTTGCGCAGCGAGATGATCCGCCCCCAGGCCATGTCGGCGAAGCTCATCAGCATGCCGCCGTGGCAATTGCCCAGGCCGTTGGTGTGGTGTTCCTCGACCCGGAAGCCCAGGGTCGCCTCGCCCGGCCCGGCGCGCTGCTCGTACAGCGGCCCGATCTGCCGGCCAAAGCCGCGCGACCAGTTGAGCAGGCTGTAGCCCTCGGGCAGGGCCGCGGCCTGGGCGTCGGTGAGATCGTCGGACATGGGCAAAGTCTAACGAGCGTTTGAAGCCTGGCAAGCGCGACGCTGGGGAAGCCTGGAGCGAGGCTGTCGCGGTCCGTGTAAGGACGGGGCGGCCGCCGGCGTCTAACCTTTCAAAAACGGGGCGGACCATGGGCGCTGGACGACAGGAGGACGAGGCTTTCGTAGCGTGGCTGGCGCCACACCTGGGCGCGCTGCGCCGAACGGCCCGCGCCTTCGCCGCGCCGGCCGACCAGCACGACCTGATGCAGGAGCTGATGCTGGCGGTCTGGCGAGCCCGCCCGCGCTTTCGCGGCGACAGCGCCGACACCACCTTCGTCTACCGCGTCGCGCACAACACCGCCCTGACCTGGAAGCGCGGCGAGAGCCGCCGCCGGCGACGCCGCGAGGCGATCGAGGCCGAGATGGCCCTGCGCCTGGAGGCGGACGACACGCCGGAGGCCGACCTGCTGGACCGGCTCTACGACGCCATCCGCACCCTGCCGCCGCTGGACCGCTCGCTGGTCCTGCTGTCGCTGGACAGCCAGCCCTACGCCGAGATCGCGCGCGTGCACGGTCTCAGCGAAACCAATGTCGGCGCCCGGCTCAGCCGGATCCGCCGCCGTCTCTCGGACCTCGTGGAGGAGCGCGCCGATGGAGTTTGAGCGTCTCGAACAGGCTTGGCGGTCCCAGGCCAACACCCCCGACCAACAGGCCCAGGCCTATCTGATGGAGCAACTGATGCACGCGCTGAAAGCCCGCCGCCGCGGCGAGATCCTGCTGTTCGCCATCCCCGTCGCGGCCATGGCCCTGTTCACCGCCATCGCCGCGCGCTCGATCCTGATCGGCCAGACCGATCTTGGCCGCGAGTGGGGCGCCCTGGCCATGCTGGGGATCTGCTGGGCCGTGCTGGCGGCGGTGGCGATCGCCGCCTTACGAGCCCGGCGGCCGCCGGGCGACGGGTCGCCGGTGCGCCAGGGGCTGGAGGCCCTGCTGGCCGCCAACCGCCGGGCGCGGGTCAACTACCGGATCTTCTGGATGAGCCTGCCGGTGTTCCTGGTCCCTCTGCTGGTCGCCGTGGTCCAGTTGAACCAGGTCGGCAAGACCACCGACCGCGACATGGGCCAGATGCTGTTGGTGTTCGGCGTCGCCCTGGGGGCCAGCGTCGGCTGGAACGCCTTGCGGTTTTTCAAGGTGCTGAAACCGGAACAGCGGCGGCTGGAGGGCTTGCTGGCGGCGTATGAGGGTTCGTGAGGCCCTTGCGTCCTTCGAGGCCCGCTTTCGCGGCGCCTCAGGATGAGGAGCGTTGTTGCTGAATTCCTCATCCTGAGGTGCGAGGCCCAGCCGAGCCTCGAAGGACGCAGAGCCCTACCCCGCCACGGCCCCGAACTTCCCGGCGTTGTAGTCGTCGATGGCCTGGATGATCTCCTCGCGGGTGTTCATCACGAACGGACCGTGGGCGAAGACCGGCTCGCCGATCGGCTGGGCGTGGCCCAGCAGGACCACCGCCCCGGCCGGGGACTCGAACGCCACCGCGTCGCCGTCGTCGTTCAGTTCGACCAGGTTCCAGCGCGGGGCCGCCTGGCCGCCGACGACAATCTCGCCGGACACCACGTACAGGAACACCGCTCTGCCCTCGGCCACCGGCAGGGTCACGACCCCGCCCGGCGCCAAGCGCACGACGCTCATCTCGATGCCGATCAGCGACGGAAACGGCCCGACCACGCCGTCGACCGCGCCCGAGATCACCTCGATCGTCGCGCCATCGGCCTCGACCTTGGGGATCGCGTCAGCTTGCAGGCCCAGATAGTTCGGATCGGTCATCTTCAGCCGACCCGGCAGGTTGACCCACAGCTGCAGGATCTCCAGCGGCCCGCCCGCCTGTTTGAAGCTGGCCGGCGACAGCTCGGCGTGCACCAGGCCGCGGCCGGCGGTCATCCACTGCACCCCGCCGGGGCCGATCACGCTCTCATGGCCGCCGCTGTCCAGGTGCGAAAGCTCGCCCTCGAGGATGAAGGTCACGGTCTCGAAGCCGCGATGCGGGTGCGGCCCGAACGGCAGGCCGCGATTGTCGGGCGGATAGACCTGCGGGCCGTGGTGATTGAGGAACAGGAACGGATCCAGCTGCGGGATCGCCGGGCCGGGTAGCGGCCGGCGGGTGGTCAGGTCGCCGATGTCGTCGCGCTGGGCGGGGTGGAGGCGCTTTAGGGTGCGAGGGGTCATGATCACCGTTCCATCCACTTCCATTCATCCCGACGAAAGTCGGGACCCAAGCTGACCCTCAGAAGTGCGCTCGTGCGGTTGTGAGCCACCGAGCAAATCTTGAAACTCGGCTTGGGTCCCGACTTTCGTCGGGATGAATGGAGTTTGGAGCGGATCACGCCACCCCCGCCGCGCTGAGCACCGCCGCCTGCCGCTGGGCCAGGCCCTCTTCCGAGAAGCCCTCCAGCGAACGCTCGAACAGCGCCTTCCAGTTATGCCGCGCGCCCAGGTGCAGGAAGGCCGCGCCCAGGCCGATGGCGGCGCGATCCATGAACACGAACTCGCGGGGGATCAGCACCGGGCCTTTCGCCTTCAAGGCCTGGCGCACCTTGAAGGCCTCGCGGCGGCCGTACTCGCCGGGCGGCACATCGTCGGCGACGCTGCGCACCCGGTCGTCCAGCAAGGGACCGTAGATGAACCGGGCCCAGACGTTCAGCACGTCGACAAGGTCGTCATTGAGGTTGGCGAAGCCCCAACTGCGATAGGCCTCGACCTGCTCGGCGCGGTCGTCGTTCGAGAGCGCGCGGTACAGCCGCACCACGCCGCCCACGAACTTCGGCGGGAAGATGCGGATGCAGCCGAAGTCCAGCAGGTTCAGATGCGAAGCGTCTCGCCATCCATCGGGGCCGCCCCCGGTCCCGCCGAAGGTGTAGTTGCCCAGGTGCGGGTCGCCGTGGATGATCCCCAGGTGGGTCATCGGGCTCCACCAGGCCTCGAACAGCAGGGCGGCGATCCGGTCGCGGGTGTCCTGCGGCGCGTCCTTGAAGGCCAGCAGGCCCCGCCCCTCCAGCCAGGTCATGCTGAGCAGGCGCCGGGTCGACAGGGCGGGCACGGGCTCGGGAACCCGGATGTCGTCGCGGCCGGTGAAGAAGGCGCCATAGACGGCCATCAGCCTGGCCTCGCGCTCGTAGTCCAGCTCCTCGCGCAGCCGGTCGCCGACCTCGACGATCATCTCGGTCGGGTCGATCGAGCCGTCCATCCGCTTGAACAGGCCGATGAGGGCCCGCAACTGGCCCAGGTCGCTTTCGACCGCGCTCTGCATGTCCGGATACTGCAGCTTGACCGCCAGGGCGCGGCTGTCGGGGGCGATCGCGCGGTGCACCTGGCCCAGAGAGGCGGCGGCGGCGGCCTCGTGCTCGAAACTCTGGAACCGGGACGCCCAGTCCGGCCCCAGCTCGGCGGCCATCCGTCGGCGGACGAACGGCCAGCCCATGGCCGGGGCGTTGGTCTGCAGCTCGGCCAACTCGGCGGCGAACTCCGGCGGCAACAGGTCCGGCACCGTGGCGAACATCTGGGCCGCCTTCATCAGCGGGCCCTTGAGGCCGCCCAGGGCCGCCTTCAGCGCCTTGGCGTTGCGGGCGTCGGCGCTGTCGCCGCCGAACAGGCTGTTGGCGCCGTAGCTGACCGCCGCCCCCGACAGGCCCGCCCCGACCCTGGCGAAGCGCGACATGCGGCCGGCCAGGCGATTGCGTTCGGGGTCTTTCGAGGGGCCGCGCGGATCGTCAGCCATCGCCTAGCCGAACTGCCGGGAGTCGTAGAAGAAGCGCTCACGAACGATCCTATCGCCCTCCCAGACCTGGTGTGTCAGCTCTTCGAACCGAAGCGTCTCGCCGGTCTTGTTGGTCATCAGGAACACCCACTGGATGACGACATTGTCGCCGTCATGCAGCACCATGACCGCCGGCTGGGTGTCCATCTTCGACAACCGCGCCAGGGCGGCCGCCTCGTGCGCGACCAGGACGTCGCGACCCACGCGCGGCGGGGCGTTGTTCTCCTGCATCGAGGCGTGCGGCGCATAGAAGCGCTCGATCGCCTCGACATGCTCGTTGCGTTCGACGGTGGCGATGAACTCCGCCAGGCGTTCCTTGGTGGGCATTTAGGTTCCGATCACACGAGGGCTTCGAATTCGTCCACCAGGCGCTCCAGCTGGGCGCAGCCCGCGGCCCAGAACGCCTTTTCGCGCGGGTTCAGGCCGAACGGCTTGAGGGCCTCGACATAGGTGCGCGTGCCGCCGGCGGCCAGCAGGTCCTCGTAGAGCGGCGCGAAGGTTTCCGGGTCCTCGCGGCGCTTCTCCATCAGGCCCCGCACCAGGAGGTCGCCGAACGCGTAGGCGTAGACATAGAACGGCGCGTGCACGAAGTGGCTGACATAGGCCCAGTAGTGCTCGTAGCCTTCGTTCAGGGTCACGGCCGGGCCCAGGCTCTCGGCCATCACCTCGACCCACAGCCGGCCGATCTGGTCGGGCGACAGCTCGCCGTCCTTGCGGGCCTCGTGGAAGCGCCGCTCGAACCGGTGAAAGGCGATCTGGCGGACCACGGTGTTGAGCCCATCCTCGATCTTGCCGGCCAGCAGCCCCATGCGGTCCTTGGGCGTCGCCTCGGCCAGCAGGCGGTCGAACACCAGGCCCTCGCCGAAGATCGAGGCGGTCTCCGCCAGGGTCAGGGGGGTGTCGGCCAGCAGGGTGCCCAGCGGCGCGCACAGGGTCTGGTGTACGGCATGGCCCAGCTCATGGGCCAGGGTCAGCACGTCGCGCCGCTCGCCCATATAGTTCATGAACACATAGGGGTGCCGCTCGGCGGTGACCGGATGCGAATAGGCGCCCGACTGCTTGCCGGCCCGCGGCCGGGCGTCGATCCACGGCTTGTCGAAGAAGGTCGCCGCCGTATCGGCGAACTTCGGGGCCAGGGCCTGGAAGCTGTCCAGCACCACCGCCTTGGCCTCGGTCCAGTCATAGGTGCGCGGCGCGGCGGCGGTCAGCGGAGCGTTGCGGTCCCAGTAGTCGAGGGTCTTGCGGCCCATGACCTTGGCCTTCAAGGCGTAGTAGCGGTGCGACAGGCGCGGATAGGCCTCGACCACCGCCTGCTCCAGGGCGTCGACCGCGTCGGCGTCGACCTCGTTGGCCAGGTGGCGCGACTGGGCGGGGTTTTCGAACCGACGCCAGCGGTCCTCGACCTGCTTTTCGAAGGCCAGGGTGTTGAGCACCAGGCCTTGGGTCGAGGCGCGCCCCTCCAGCGCCTTGGCCAGGCCATCGGCGGCGGCCTTGCGGCGCTTGCCATCGGGATCGGACAGGCGGTTCAGGGCCTCGGGCAGGGTCAGGGTCTCGTCGCCGACCTTGGCTTGAAGCTTGGCCAGAGTCTCGTCATACAGCCGCACCCAGTTGCTGACGGCCGGGCCGCGGTCGACGATGTAGCGCTCCAGGTCGGGCGTCAGCTCGTGCGGACGCGACAGGCGCAGGCGGCGCAGCCAGGGAACCCAGCGGGCCGCGGCCGGATAGGCCTTCAGCGCCGCCTCCAGTTCGCCGTCCTCCAGCTGGTTCAGCTCCAGCGAGAAGAACAGACTCTCGGCGGCGATGGCCGAGGAACGGGCCCGCAGGTCCGCCTCGAACTTGGCCCAGGCCGGGTCGTCGCGCGCGGTCGAGGCGGCCAGGCCCGCATAGGCCCCCACGCCCCACAGGCCATTGGTGGCCTGCTCGTACAGCCGGATCCCGCGATCCAGCAGCACGCCCAGGCGCTCGGGCTCGCCGCGGGCCTGGAGGAACAGGCCCTCCAGCGAGGCCAGCTCGTCGTTGGCGGCCTTGGCCGCAGCCAGGTCGGTCTCGATCTTCGGATCGTCGCGACCAGCATAGAGGTCGGCGAGATTCCACTCGGGCAGGGTTTCGGTCTTGAAGGGCGCGTTCATGGCCAAGGGATATGGCCCCGCCGAAAGACGCGCGCAATCGTGGCCGCAGCTTTCCGTCGCGAGGGCGGCTCGCCGCATTACCGCGAATTAAAGGGCGTGACGGCGAGCCGCGCCTTAGGATACCGCCGGTCGGCGAGGGCCGCCGTAGAGGGACCGGGGACGAGGGGCGCATTGATGATCAGGATCACCGCTTCTGTCGCCCTGGCCGTGAGCCTCGTCGCCGCGCCGTCCGCGATGGCGACCGACAAGCCCCAGCCGATGGGCTGGCTGGCCCAGACGCTCCGCAGCGCCGTGGTGTTCCACAGCTGCACCGAGCGGCTGAAGGAGAAGTTCAACATCGGGCCGCTGGACGGCATCGACATCACCCACATGGATTCCGACGGCGACCCGGCGGGGGTCATGGACGTCAAGTTCGAGGCCGTCACGATCGAGAAGAAGACCCAGCGCAAGAGCCGCTTCGTCGGCGTCTGCCATGTCGGTCGCGAGGGCGAGACCCGGATCGACGCGCGCCTGATCAGCCAGAACGGCGGGGCGGTTCGTCGCGTGCCGCCAGGCAGGATCGCGGGCTGAGACGGCGGATGGTCATACCCCGTTAAGGGCGATCGTTAACCCCTGACTCACGTCTCCGAAACCCGGTCTTTACCCCGCGCCTGTATCACTCTGAACCAACAAGAGCCCTGTCCCATGTCGGACGCGGCCGGTTCACGTGGGTGTCTGCAAATGTCCAAGACGGTTCTCGTCGTCGATGACGATCCGACTCAGCGTCGGCTGATCCAGGCCGTGCTCGAGCGCGAGGGCTTTTCGGTGTCGCACGCCGAGAACGGCGACGCGGCCATGGCCCACCTGGCCAGCGGCGCGCCGGTGGACGTCGTATTGCTGGACCTGGTGATGCCGGGCCTGTCGGGCCAGGACACCCTGAAGGAGATGCGGGCGCGCGGGTTTGTCCAACCCGTGATCGTTCTTACCGCATCAGGCGGCGTCGACACCGTGGTCAAGGCCATGCAGGCCGGCGCCACCGACTTCTTCATCAAGCCGGCCTCCCCCGAGCGGATCACCGTCTCGATCCGCAACGCCCTGTCGATGGGCGACCTGAAAGGCGAGGTCGAGCGCCTGACCAAGCGGGCCGGCAACCGCACCACCTTCGCCGACCTGATCGGAACCTCGCCCGCCATGACCCTGGTCAAGCGCATGGGCGAGCGGGCCGCCAAGAGCTCCATTCCCATCCTGATCACCGGCGAGAGCGGGGTCGGCAAGGAGCTGATCGCCCGCGCCGTGCACGGCGGCTCCGAACGGGCCGGCAAGCCGTTCGTGGCCGTCAACTGCGGGGCCATTCCGGAGAACCTGGTCGAGTCGATCCTGTTCGGCCACGAGAAGGGCAGCTTCACCGGCGCCACCGACAAGCACCTGGGCAAGTTCAAGGAGGCCGACGGCGGCACCCTGTTCCTCGACGAGGTCGGCGAACTGCCGCTGGACATGCAGGTCAAGCTGCTGCGCGCGCTGCAGGAGGGCGAGATCGACCCGATCGGCTCCAAGCGCTCGCAGAAGGTGGACGTGCGCATCGTCTCGGCCACCAACCGCGACGTCGCCCACGCGGTGTCGCAGGGCCGGTTCCGCGAGGACCTCTACTACCGCCTGAACGTCTTCCCGATCGAGGCCCCGTCCCTGCGCGAGCGCCGCGAGGACATCCCCGCCCTGGTCGAGGCCTTCGTCCGCCGCTTCAACGTCGAGGAAGGCAAGCGGGTGGTCGGCGCCGCGCCGGAGACCCTGAAGCTGCTCGGCGCCTTCGACTGGCCCGGCAATGTCCGCCAGCTGGAGAACGCGGTCTATCGCGCCATCATCCTGGCCGACGCGCCCTATCTGCAGCCCTACGACTTCCCGGCCATCTCGGGGATCGTCGCGCCGCCGCCGGAAGCCATGACCGCGACGGCCGTCCAGCCCGACCTGCCGGCCGTGCTGCAGGCCGCCCACGCGGCCATGGCCCGCACCCCGGCCCCTGAGTCGCCGGTCCGCATCCTCGACGACCGCGGCCACCTGCGGACGCTGGAGGAGATCGAACGCGACCTGATCCAGCACGCCATCGAGGTCTATGCCGGCCACATGTCGGAAGTGGCCCGCCGCCTGGGCATCGGCCGCTCGACCCTCTACCGCAAGGTCCGCGAACAGGGCATCGACGTGGACTTCAAGGAAGCAAGCTAATTCCCTTCTCCCCTTGCGGGAGAAGTGTCAGCGAAGCTGACGGATGAGGGGTCTCTCAAACATCGAAAGCCGCGCCAGCCGAAAGGCCGAGCGCGGCTTTTGCGTTTATCGACCCCTTGTCTGTTGGAGAAGCGGTAAGCTGCTGGTGTCTTCCGGGACGTCCGCCTGGTGTTCTCAGCACCAGGCGGACCGCCGGCGGAGGGACCGATAA